>JBGQCZ010000162.1:0-9162 GCA_041495645.1 Gemmataceae bacterium
CGCGAATCTTCTCGCCCTTCTTCAGGTTCTCGACCGGGAACTTGACCAACGGCGTGCAGGTGTAGGCGGCCAGTAAGTGCGCCTGGCCGTTGATTTCAAACGCCATGAACGTTCGCACCGGCGCAGCTGTCTCCCATTTCCCATGAGCGCCATGGTAGATTTCGACGGGCGTGTGCTGATCGGATTCCTTGAACGGGAACGGAACCGAGCGCAGGGTCGAGGCGAACTCTTCGTTCGACAGTCCTGCGACAAACACCCGATCCTTCACAAACGCCAGGCAGGTGATCGATTGCGTGCGGCCCCGTTCACTCTTGTTCGGATTACTCAACGTGAACCGAGCGCACGGAATGTCCTTAAGCGCCTGTTCGGTAATCTTGCCGGCTTTGTCGATGCGGAGGATTGCTCCGCCGCCAGCATTCCGGGCCACCGACACAAACACGTTTCCTGTGTTCGGGTTTACCTTCATATCGCGAATGGCGAACTCTTTCGAAGTGCCGCCAAGCAGCTCGGCAACTTTCGCATCCAGTTTTTCGATATTCAATGCTGCTTTGCGGTCGCCAGTGGCTTGATCGCCGGTGCCGATGGCAAAGATTGTGGCGCTGCCCACGTCGCCTACAAACAACACGTTGTCTGGCCCGAACGTCATGGGGCCCGGGGACTTCAGTTCGACGGAGCCTTTAGAAAGGCTCGCCGTCAGGTCGGCCCGCACGGGGCAGGCCATCACGACTGCGGCGAAGATCGCCGCGACGGATAAGCGGTGAAACATTGTGTAGGGTCCTTTCCTGCAAGAAGAGGGAACTCCGAACGAATGGTACCCGAGGTTAATATCATTTCCCGTCCGGCAGCCCATTGCAAGCAAGAACTGGAAAAGTTAGTCTACTCCACAACCCCTTTGGCGAACGCGGCCGTTCGCCCAACTTCGCCTACCTCTTCAGGAGAACAGGTGCGCCGATGATCTTCAGCAAGATGTGGCAGGCGTTCAAAGCCCAGATCAACAAGCTTTCGAACGCCGCTTGGAAGTCCGACCCGATTGCCCAGATGCAATACGAGTACGACAAAACCGTGGACCAGCTGCGCGAAGGCCGCGAAGGCCTGGAACAATACCGCGCTTTGGTAGAGCGCGTCACGCGCCAGGTTGCCGGTGACAAGACACAAGTGGCCAACCTGGAAGCGAAAGTAAAGGCTTATCTTTCCTCCAACGATCGTGACACGGCCGGCAAATACGCGCTCGAACTGCAAAAGGCCAAGAAGAGTTTGGAGGAAAATTCGGCCCAACTCGGCATGCACGAAGAGGCGTACAACAACAATCTCCTCAAGGTCAAGCATGCAACGGGCAAACTCTCGGAACTGCGGCAGAAGATTCAAAAGTACGACGCCGATTTGAAGATGAGCCGGGCCGAGGCGGAACTCGCCAAACTTGCCCAGAACTTCAATCTTGATGTGACCACCGACTTCGGCCAGATCGAAGCCGAGATCCAGGACAAGATCAGCCTCAATCGCGCCAAGGCCCGCGTGGCCGCCGACCTTTCCGGTCAGGGACTTGAAGACATCCATCGCGAAAAGCAGATGGAATCGACGATGGCCGATCAGGCGCTGCGCGACTTCGAAGCTCAACAAGGCGGACCGTCCGTGAAGGTGGCTCAACCCAAAGCTCTTCCCGCTGCCGCGGCTTCCGCAATGGCAACGGCCGCCGCGAAGGAAACCGTAAGTCGAAATTGACCGCATTCATCACCGAACCCACTCCACGCGTCCAAGCAGCGTGATGTTTCCCGAGGTAATCAATGGCGAAGAAGAAACCCGTCAAGGCAATGAAGAAGGCCGCACGAAAGCCGATTGCCCGATCGGCGGCGCGAAAGACTTCCAGGCCCGTGTCGAAGAAGAAACCGGCCAAGATGGCCGCCCGCAAGCCGGGCAAACCCGCGAATCCCTGGTTTGACGGCTCCGCCAAACCGCTCATCGGCGAATATGCACAACGAACACAGTCGTTCATCAACACCATCGCCGACGGCAAAGTGACCAACGATGAATTGAAGGCACAGGAAAACCGCCTGAGCGGCGCGATGAAGGAAGTCGAACCCTTGCTTGGAGCGCCGCTGCACGACAAGATCACGCGGTTGTTGTGCGAATTGGCGGCCTACGATTTCATGCAAGCGCTGCACGGCATGCAACAATCGCGGCCCGAAACGGTTTTCCGCGGATGAGTTGGCTGCGCCTGGCGTTGCTATTGGCCGTGATGCTGTTCGGCAGCGCGGCATTTGCCGGCAAAACGTCGTCCGGTTCCGGCGGCGTGCGCTCATCCGGCGGCGGCAAGAGCTATTCGTCGGGAAGTTCATCGAGCAGGCCCTCCAGCAGCAGCAGTTCCGCACCCAAGCCGAGCAGTAGTTCCTCACCCAAGCCGAGCAGTGGCAGTTCAACGCCGAAACCGAGTGGCGCCAGTTCAACACCAAAACCGAGCGGCGGCAGTTCGAAGCCGAGTTCGAGTTCATTCGATTCGGCGGCCGCGAATGCGGCGAAAACGGCCGAAAGTCGATCGGCCTACAACAAGAGCACGGCGCCGAACCTGCCGCCGGGCGGCGCGAATTCCTCGCAGCCGCGAAATGTGCCCGCGGGCCGAAGCACCACAAACGAAAGCCCGACGCCGCGCGGCCGAACCTACTCGTCTGGCTCGACAAACAAGCCCGTTGATTCCACCCCGACCTACAACGTTGGGCCAAGTCCGCGCCCCAACTATAACGACGCCAAAGGCCAATCGCGCCCGCTCGATCCCGCCGATGCACGCGTCGACAACCTGCGAAATAACACCAACTGGTCCACTCGCTCGACGCGTTCGGGCAATGTTTTTGTCAACGTCGGTCCGCCGCTGGGTTATCCGAACGTCTATTACCGCGATCCGTATTCCAACATCTTCTGGTGGTGGCTCCTGTCGCAAAGCCTCGATACACGCGCTTATTGGGGCTACCACCACTACGGCCAAATGGATTCGCTTCGCTATCGCGATTTGCTCGAACACGACAAAGCGCTGGAAGACCGAATCCGGAAACTCGAAGCCGAGAAAGTCAAACGTGATCCGAACTTTACACCGGCGGGAATGGACAACGACCTGATGTTCAACGACGGCTACGTCGAAGCCGCGGTGAACCCGACCGTGAACGTGCCGGAGCACGCACCAAGCCCCACGCACCATTCGGGCATTTCCTGCCTGCACTTCGTACTGGTCGCCGGCATTGTCGTCTTTTTGATCTGGTTCATTTTCTTCAAACGCTGGACCGGGGCGTGACCCGGCCAACTTGGAGGCTATTTCATGATTTTCGCGTTCGCCCCGCTTTTCGCGCAAGAAACCTCGACAATTTTGCTTACAGCCAAGTTCTGGGACTCCGTCATTAGCTCGTTTATCTTTGGCATTCTCGGAATTGGCTTGATCGTGCTGGCGGTAAAGGTCTTTGATTGGATCAGTCCGAAAATCGAAGTCCAGGTGGAATTGGCCGAGAAAAAGAATAACGCTGTTGCCATCGTTGTTGCAGCCATCATCATTGGTATGTGCTACCTGATTGCGACCGCGATCCATTGATCCGCACTGGAGAACGCCATGGCGAAAGGACGCACGCTTTGGGAAATGTTCGTCGATTGGACCAAAGGCCCGCGCGAGCTTCGTCAGTTCAACCCGCTCAAAGCCAAGATCGGCGGCGGATTGGTCATCGACGACATCGAATGGCGCGACCGCAATTTCCTCATCCGTGAAATCCGAGTTTATTCGCGTCGCATCGAGGGCCAAGAATTCCTGTTCGCCGATTACCAAGCCACGGAGCGATCCACCAAAGGCGACGAAACCACCGTGCGCGTACGCCTCAATCCCACCGCTGACGCTCAATACTCGGGCATCCCGCATCATGCTTTGCTTCTCTCCCTGGAAGATGACCTGGCTTACGACGAAGACCTGCACGCCGTGGTCAAAGACACCACCAAAAAGTTCCAAATCCTGCAGGACGGCAAGGTCACTGCCGAATTCACCCGGGCTCATGATTTGACCGAACCGTATCATGCCGAAGTCACCGTGCTCGCGGATGAGGATCACAACAAACGCATCGACCGCGACGAGGTGAAGACCGCCAAGCTCGACTACTGGGACTACTGCCGCGACGTGCCCGACGCTGCCGGCCAGCCTGAGAAGGAATACCTCTTCGTGGAAATGGACGCCGGCACCGGCTGGTTTCAGATTTGGCGTGGAAAGGAAATTGACCCTCGAAAGGTTTCGATCATGTAAAGTCGATCACTCACCCCTTCGGCGAAACCTCCAAACGTGAACGACCCATACTTTTCGTTGCGCCAAGTCGATTTCAATAATTGCACCCAGCGGGTACTCGAAAAGAACTCGTTTCTCAGAATCGTCTGTCCGCGCTTCGCTCATTCGGTATGGGTTCCTTTGAAGTGATTTGTCGAGTTCGTTGGTCGCCTTGGTGATCCGATCACGCGAGCCCGAATCACTCTGCGACCAGATGTTCGCCAAGTCGTCCAGCGCCTTCTGGATCCACTCGACGCGGAACATCACAGTTTCTCCAAGTGTGCCAGTACCTCCGCAGTCGAATAGGTCTTCCCTTTTGATTTCATGCGGGCCTGAATCTCTTCCTCGCTGATCGGCGGTTCGAGCCCTTCGTATTCATCGGGATTGAACGCCGGCAGGAATTGTCCCAGAATACGACCCGATTCGTCGCAAAGCTCGGCCGGATGCTCCAGCTTGTGGAGTTTGTTCTTCAGCGATTCGTCAACGGTAATTCGGGTCATCGAAAAATCCTCGTTTCAGAACACGGGACCGACCGAAGAGGCAAGTCCCGCTTCATTATTCTATCACAGCGCCACGGTCACGGTCTTGACCTCCGAGTACGCCTCCAGCGCGTATTCGCCGAGTTCGCGGCCGATGCCGGACATCTTGAATCCGCCGAACGGCGCCGCGGCGTCGAACACGTCGTAGCAATTGATCCACACCGTGCCCGCCCGCAACCCGTTTGCCAGCGATAGCGCTTTCTTGATGTCGCGCGTCCACACCGCCGCAGCCAGCCCGTAGAAAGTGCGGTTGCCGCGTTGGAGCACTTCGTCAATGTTCTTGAACTTGAGGATGTTCATCACCGGCCCAAAGATCTCTTCCTTGGCGATCTTCATCTCGTCGGTCACGCCGTCGAAGATCGTCGGCTCGATGAAATAGCCCTTGTCGCCCACGCGCTTCCCGCCGCAGAGCATCTTCGCCCCTTCCTTTTGGCCGGCGTTGATGTAGCCCATCACGCGGTCGAACTGCTCCTGCGACACTTGCGGGCCTTGATCGGTCGCCAAATCGAACGGATCGCCGACCTTGCGCGACTTGGTCTTCTTCATCATCTTGTCCACGAACTGATCGTAGATCTTTTCCTCGACGAACAACCGCGAGCCCGCACAGCAGCATTGGCCCTGGTTGAAGAACAACCCGAAGTACGCGCCTTCGATGGCCGCGTCGAGATCGGCGTCGGCGAAGACGATATTCGGGCTCTTGCCACCGAGTTCGAGACCCACGCGTTTGAGATTGCTCTGCGCCGCGGCGGTCATGACAAGCTGCCCGGTCGTGTGTTCGCCGGTGAAGGCGATCTTGTCCACGTCCATGTGCCCGCTGAGGGCCGCGCCCGCGGTCGGGCCGTAACCTGGCACCACATTCAGCACGCCGTCAGGGAAGCCGACTTCCTGGGCGATCTCGGCGACCTTCAGCGCCGTGAGCGGCGTTTGTTCGGCCGGCTTCAGAACGACCGTGCAACCGCACGCCAGCGCCGGGCCCCATTTCCATGCCTGCATCAAGAGCGGGAAATTCCACGGAATGATCTGCCCGACAACGCCGACCGGTTCGTGCCGCGTGTAGCAGAAGTACGGCCCTTCGATCGGAATCGTCTTGCCGTGGTTCTTGTCGGCCCAGCCGGCATAGTAGCGGAAGCATTTGATCGTCAGCGGCAGGTCGGCGCCCATCGCGTCCTTGACCGGCTTGCCGTTGTCGAGCGATTCGAGGGCCGCAAGTTCGTCCGACCTGGCCTCGATCGCGTCCGCGAGCTTGTTCATCAGCCGCCCGCGTTCGGCCGCACTCATCTTCGACCACGGCCCGGTCTCAAACGCCTTGCGAGCGGCGGCCACGGCCTTATCGATGTCGGCCTTGTCGCCTTCGGCCACGTCGCAAATCTTTTCGCCCGTCGCCGGGTTGATCGTCGCGAAACACTTGCCGGAAACGCTATCGACCCACTTGCCGCCGATGAACATCGGCTGCTGGCTCTTGACCTTCGGCGCCTTCACGCGCGCCGGGGCGGGTGCGGTTGCGGTACTCATGAGCAATCCTCCGTGGAGAGACGAGGAATGGAAACTGGCGTCAATTGTCTCCGGATGCCCGCGGGAGTCAAGCGACCGGAAGTAAAACCAAACTTTTCCGAACTTTTTGCTCGTGCGCCGAATCGCGTTGCGCGAACGTATCCTCTGACATCGACGGAACTTACCGCACGCCCCTGATGCCCTCAAAAACTTTGCGCTGTTCGCGGGCATCGTCGTCGCCACGGCTCGACCAGCGCCGCCGGTTGCCGCTCGCCCGCCATGCAATCCCCAAAATCTCGATTCCGACAGTGCCATTCTCAATCCCCGTCTACTGTGCTTGACGCGTCGATAGTGACATCATGTATACTATACGTTGCCGGGCCTGTCGCGCCCAGCCTAGCTGCACTTTCGGCCGGGGTCGGTCCGGCTCATTTCTCGGAGGTTGCCATGAAGATCCAATCGCCGCGGACGCGGCAGGACCTGCAAATCGCGGCCGAGTTACGCGCGGCCGGCGCTAGTTGGGACACCATCGCCGCCCAGCTTCACCGCCAGCCCACGCTGCTCGCACGCTGGGCCAGGTTTTATGTCGATGAATGGCAGCGAATGCTCGCCGAGGCGGAACAACGCCAGGCGCGGCAGGAGAATGCTGAATCGCGCTCGGCAATTCGAAGTCTGCTGCGCAGCAAGGAACTGAAGACTCGCCTGGACGCCGCCGGCAACCTGGCGCGGCAACTGCTTGACGAAAAAAAAGAGACCACCGAAGTCCCCGCCGATCTCTTCTCCAACCCCGCCGCTCTAAACGCCTACGTCGAAAAACTGAGCGAAGAGGAACTCGATCGATTCATCAACGAAACCCTCAACAAAAAAGGCAACGGCTAAGCCGCCGGCCGGTGACTGCACAACTCCTTCTCTACATGTCGACCAGTTGCGAACGAGCAAAACACCTCGACTGCCATCATGGCTTATGCTAATAATGGCATAATGGCCGCGAAAGAACGAAACGACGAGATCAACGACGACGAACCGCCCGCAGCCGCGCCAAAACCGCTGTTCTGGGTGGGCAGCAGCCTGAATGACTTGCGGAGTTTTCCCGCTGAGGTGAGGCAAGTGATGGGGTTTGCCTTGTGGCAAGCGCAAAACGGCGGCAAGCACGTCGACGCCAAGCCTTTGAAGGGCTTCGGCGGGGCCGGAGTGCTGGAAGTAGTTGCGGACGATCGCGACGGCGCTGATCGGGGCATATACACCGTGAAATTCGCCGGCGCGGTCTATGTTTTGCATGCGTTTCAAAAGAAATCAACCAAGGGAATCAAGACGCCAAAACACATTATCGATCTCGTTGACAAGCGACTCAAGCTGGCCGCGAAACAACATGCCAAATGGCGATCTTCGCAGCAGGATCAAGGAGGCAACAAATGAAAACAGCAACAAACGCGGCTCGAATCAAGAAAAGCAGCGGCAATGTCTTCGCCGATCTGCGCTTGCCGAATCCCCACGATGCCTTGGCCAAGGCCAAACTAGCCCTGCGAATCTGCGACGAAATCCGCGCTCGCGGGCTGACTCAAACAAACGCCGCCGAACTTCTTGGCCTAGACCAGCCCAAGGTGTCCGCGCTCATGCGCGGACACCTCGACGGCTTTTCAACGGAACGGCTCTTCCGGCTCTTGAACGACTTGGGTCAGGAAGTCGAAATCACCATTCGGCCCGTCAAACAACTCGGCCGCCGCGGCAAAATCAACGTGGTGGCCACGACCGCGTGACCCACCCGAGTCACGCCTCGGCGGGTTCGTTGTACCCGCATTTTTTGCGGCGCTGCTACAATGAGGACGGTATCGAGGAAGTCTTTCCATGAGGCGCTACCTGCTCGATACCGGGATCGCCCGTCATTACATTGACCGCCCGCGTGGGTCTTGAAGAGGAACAAATCATGACCACCCAGGTCACCGCGACCGTTGTCGGCGGCATGCTCAAGCCGGACGAGAGCCTACCGCTTGCGGAGCAGACCCGCGTCAACCTGACGATCGAACCGATTGTTGAGAAACTTGAACCAACGGAAGCCTGGGAATCGTTGAAGGCGTGGATTCGTCAAAACCCACTGCACGGCTTGGGACGCCGCTTGACACGCGACGAACTTCATCATGAACGCCGTTGATACGAATGTCTACGTTTATGCCCTGGATGCGGACGAGCCCGCGAAACAGGCAAAAGCCATCGATCTGTTGGATCGCCTTGCGCTCAAGCCAAACGATTCAGTAATCGTGTGGCAAGTTGCGAGCGAGTTCCTCGGCCAGCTGCGGAGATGCGAGTCGAAGGGGCGACTCGCGTCGGCGGCGGTTGGCGGATAGGAAAACGGAAGCAGCGATTGCGCCGCATGATGGGAAAGGAAACAGAATGACCGTTCTGGAACAAAAGCCGCTCACCTTCTCCGTGCCGTTACGCGAAGAGCCGCCGGGCGTGCTGCGCGTCGGTAAGAGCCGTGTACTGCTGGAACTGGTCATCCGCGCTTACCAGCGCGGTGCGTCACCACAAGAAATCGTCCGCATGTACGACAGCCTTATCCTCGGCGACGTTTTCGCGGTCATCGCTTATTATCTCGCTCGTCCAGCCGAAATTGACGAGTACCTTCGCAAGTGCGACCAAGAAGCGGAGGCCGCTCGTCGCCGAATTGAGGCCTCGCAGCCGCCGGGTCCCAGCAAGGAAGAACTGCTGGCCCGCGCCAAGACGAAAGGCCTGAACCAGTGATCCGGCGGGAGGTCGATTCGCGGGAGTGCGAGGCTCCTGCCGAGCTAATCCCCAGGCTCGGCAGGAGCCTCGCCCTCCCGACTTGTCCGACTTGTCCCGAAGGATCCCATGCCA
>JBGQCZ010000163.1:0-9129 GCA_041495645.1 Gemmataceae bacterium
AACATTTGTTCATAATGCGCGCTCGTTCTGAGGTTTCGACGCGCGAAATCCGATTCGTGCTGCGTTGGAATGGCCATTCCTTCGGTGTTAACCACTGATCCTGTAATTCCTTGCGGCCGAGAATCCGTCTATGCGCGCTAAAACGAAGAGAGTCCCGTTTGTGCGCGATGCCTGGAAGAAAAAGTTGACTGTGACGGTGACGGATGGCGGCAAAAAAAAATAGCGAATCCGCGAACCAACCAGCAACGGCCCGCGTCTGAGTGATGTAGGACGAATCACCGAACACCCGACGAGAGACCCATGTTTTGGCAATCGGCTAATTCACTGATGCAACGCTCTACGGCGGGCTTCGCCTGTCAGGAGCCGTTACAGCCTCTTGTCGAGTGACACCAAATCCTTTTACCGGGGAAAACCGGGGGCCGGGTGTCACGCGACACCCGGCCCTCGGTGTTTTCAGACCCAAGAATTCAAGCGTCCATGGTGTAACGGCTTGCCCGCTGGCCCGCCACGCCGGAGGTCCGGGTTCAATTCCCGGTGGACGCTCTTCGGAAGGATGAAGGATGAGCAATTCATCCTTTTGATTGGGGTGTAGCTCAATTGGCAGAGCGGCTCCCTGTTAAGGAGAAGGTTGCAGGTTCGATTCCTGCCACCCCAGCTTGAAACGGAAGGGCAAGCCAACTGGCGATGGCACCTGTCTCGAAAACAGGCGACCCGAAAGGGCTTGTGGGTTCAACTCCCACCCTTTCCGCTCGGGGATCGGCTAATGGGAGGCCGGCAGTCTTTGAAGCTGCTCGTGAAGGTTCGAATCCTTCTCCCCGAACTGAAGCCGCTTGCGGCTTTGCGCGATTAATTCCGGAGTAGTTCAGTGGCAGAACGGTGGGCTCTGAACCCGCTAACGCTGGTTCGAATCCAGCCTCCGGATCTCACGTGGCTCAGTAGGCAATTGGCAGACCGCTCCCGCTTAAACCGGGATGTGCTGTGGGTTCAAGTCCCACCTGAGCCACAAGCGATTGGCGGCCCGGTAGGCAACCGGAAGACCACCCACTCTCAGAACGTGGGATGCTGTGGGTTCGACTCCCACCTGGGCCTTTGAATCAGGAGTCGGAGGTCAGGAGTCAGAGGTCAGAATTGCGAATGGCTCGTTCGTCTATCGGCTCAGGACGCTGGGCTCTCAATCCGGAAAGAGGGGTTCGATTCCCCTACGAGCCATTGCATTGACGAATCCGGCGTAGCTCAGACGGTAAGAGCGTCCGCCTGAAGAGCGGAAGGCCGCTGGCTCGATCCCAGCCGCCGGAACTGAATCGGAATGTGGGCCAGCCTGGAGTGGCCGCGTGCCTTGGAAGCACGAGAACGCAGGTTCAAATCCTGCCATTCCGACTGCTTAGTCTGAAGGCGAGCGTCGAGGCGTAAGCCACTGTTCTAAACATCTCGGAGGATCGTTGATTGTTGGGAAATAAGGACTTACGGCGAGGAATGGAACAAAAGCCGACCATACCTTGATCCACGCACTTGTGGCGCCGATTCGAAGTCCCTATGTTTCCCGGCGAAACCGCATCCTCCAAGATGTTTAAAGCAGTGGCTTACGCCTCGACGCTCGCCGAATTTAGGCGTCCGTGATGTAACGGCAGCTTGCCGGTCTTCCAAACCGGATGTGCGGGTTCAACTCCCGCTGGACGCTCTGACAACCGTGCCCAATGGCCTGAGCTTACAAACTGGGTACGTTCGCTAATCACCGAATCGTAGGTTCGAAACCTACCGCCTCCAATGAAAACGAAATGGGGTCGTGAACAAAACGCTTAAGCGACTTGCATGGTTGTCTTTATTGCAGGCGGCGTGGCGCCAGCCAGCCCTCATAAGGCCAGCAAAGTCCGGTTCGATTCCGGGGCCTGCAACTGCGGTGGGGCAGTGCTCAGCCGGGGCTCATAACCTTGGCCGGTCGGGTGCGACTCCCGGCACCGCGACTTCCGGTCCCGTGGTCCAGCGGCAACGACCCCTGGCCTACACCCAGGTAACGATGTTCGAGTCCATCCGGGATCACTTCGGAAGGCTGAGGGTTGAAGGCTGAAGGCTGAAGCAAATGGACCATTTCATCCTTCCGCCTTCATCCTTCATCCTTCATCCTTTCCGCAATGGGCTGCTGGTCAAATGGGAAGACGCTGGCGTCGCAAGCCGGAAATCGGGGTTCGACTCCCCGGCGGTCCACTTCAGGGGTCCAGGGGTCAGGAGTCAGGAATCAGGGGTCAGGAATTGAGATTTGCTTCCTGATTCCTGCAAAAAGGGCTCATCGTCCAACGGGAAGACACCTGCCTGGCGTGCAGGAAATTCGGGTTCGATTCCCGATGGGTCCACTGACAGGTTCGTGGTGTAACGGCAGCATGACTCTTTCCAAGTGAGTTGGTCAGGGTTCGAATCCTTGCGAACCTGCTGGCGCAAAGCCGCTAGCGGCTTTGCGCATGCCGATGTGGCTCGATGCAGCAAGGCGCCGGTTTCGTAAACCGGTTCATGCGGGTGCGAATCCCGCCGTCGGCTCTTGGTCCCGGTGGTGTAACGGACAACATCGGACTCTCCGAAGGTCTGGATCCTGGTTCGATTCCAGGTCGGGACACATGTGCGACGCTGGCGCCTGACGGCCGGGCAGCGAGCTGCAACCTCGCTCAAAGTGGGTTCGACTCCCACCGGCGTCTTTTGCATTTCAAGAGTTGACAGGTCAAAAATCCCGGACAAGTCGAGACTGGGGCATTACAGCTCACGGATGCAGCTGTCGGCGTGTGGCGCCTAATCGGCGCAATCGACACCTTTGGAATCTCGGTCAAACCCGTTACCGCAACTGGCAATTCAGCACCTAGTTACGAGGCAGCTGTAAATCCAGTGCATGCCGCGTCTGTGGGTTGTGCCTGCCGTAGTGTCAAAGGGGTGTCACTATCATGCTTCTTTTGCCCAGCTGCTTCCCCGCTTCGGTCGAAATTGTAGCGTAGAATACCCTCGGGATTGTTCTCCGTTTCGCGCAATGGAGGGTAGCGACATGTTGGTTCTCAGCCGCAAGCTAGGCGAGAAGATTTTCATCGGTGAGAACATCTGTATCACCGTTGTCGATATCGATCGGGGAAAGATTCGCCTGGGCATTGAAGCCCCGCGCGATGTGCCCATCTATCGCCAGGAATTGCTTCCGCTGAACCATCAGCAGCAGCAACCGCAACCGCAGCAGCAAAAGCCCGACACCCCGGTTACTCTCTCGTGACGACACGCCGCGCCTGACCCTCCTGATTTGAGTTGGAAAACATTCCCCCTCGCTCGGTTGTGGTCGTTGCCTTCGCTCGGCAGCTTCGAATTCTCACCACGGGACGATCAGTGACTTCTTTCTCGGGCCGGGTATTTTGACCCCGCTCGGTCATTCTTCATTCGCCTGAACATGAATAGGGCCAAGGGTTTCTCCCTTGGCCCTTCGCGTTGCGCAAATCCTGATTTCGCCGGTTTCCAGGTCTCCGATCCAGATTGACACATTTTTCTGAACGGCTTACGATACGCCTCACTCCTGGCCTGCCAAGGACGCCAGGGCCAGCTATTCAAGGAGGAATCGACCTGATGTTGCGCATAACAAGTGGCATGTGGGCTGCAGTAGTCGTTGTCGGCCTGTTCTTCAGTGAACAGACTCAGGCGGGCATGATTCCGGCTGCCGTGACCGTGATTCCGAACGGACCAAATTTCAACTACAGCTACCACATTATCTTGCCGTCGGATTATGCGGTTCAGGATGGGGATTTCTTCACGGTCTATGATTTTCACGGCTTTGTTTCCGGCAGCAATGGTCAACCGACGGGTTGGACATTCGGTTCGAGCCTTCTCGGGCCGAATCCGCCGCACATCGCGCCGGTCGACGATCCGGGTGTCGTGAATTTGACGTGGACCTATCACGGCTCGACGATTGCGGGAAATGCCGTTCTCGGCGATTTTGCGGGCGGGTCGACGAATCTTCCTTCGCAGATGGACGCTCAATTCGCTTCGCAAGACCATCGCATGATCGACGGCCGAGCGGTTGGGAGCTTTACGTTCACCTCGGCGCCGGATTTTCAGCCCCCGGACATTGAGCCTCCAGTCAAAGAGACGCCGGAACCAGCCACGCTGGCGTTGCTGGGCCTTGGATTGCCCTTGGCCGGACTGGTTCGCTGCATGCGGCGACGACTGAATTAGGCTCTTTCGCCCGCGAAAATCGCCCTTTCAAGCCCAGCCGTCGATCCGGCTGGGCGTTCATTCTTTAATGCCTGAGGCTGGCCAAACGATGCGCAAGCTCAATGTTCGCTTTCTCGCCATCGTGCTTGTCGTGGTTGCTGTTGCATTGGGCGGGCTATTCGCGGTCCATTACTTTCAAGAGGACCGCATCGCCGCGGCACAGTTATGGCAGGCCCGGAACGCTCAGCAGAACGGCCAAATCGACAAGGCGGCCGAGCATTTCGAGCGCTATTTGGAGTTTCAGCCGAATGACGTCACGGTCATGATCGAATTCGCCGACCTGATCGAACAACAACTCGCGAAGCTGCCGCCAGGGTCGCGAAACCCGCGCAAAGTGATTTATCTGCTGGAAGAGGTCTTGAAGCGCGACGCCGGCCGCGACGATATCCGCCGGCGCGTGGTCACGTTGTACATGCTCCCACGCATGCGCCGCTACAAAGACGCCGAATCGCACCTGGAAATCCTGCACAAGAGCTTTGCCGAGGACGGTTTGCTTTGGCAGCAACACGCGATTTGCCAGGAAAACACGGGCCAATACGAGGCCGCCGCCGAATCGTTGCGCAAGGCCACGAAGTTCCCACCGGAGCAGGTTCGCAGTCACGAGCTCCTGGCGAGACTGACGCGCAAACACCTCAACCGACCGCAGCAAGCCGACGACGCGATTCGGGAAATGATGGCCCGGCACGGCAGCTCGCACGAAGCTCATCTTGCCCGCGCCCGCTATCGCATGGAGTTTAGCCTCGGCGACATCGCCGACGATGCCGCCGAGGCCTTCCGCCTGGCGCCCGACAACGCCGAAGCCATCTTGCTCATGGCACGCGTGCATCAGCAAAAGCGCCGCATTAGTGACGCCGTCGCCCTGCTCGAAAAAGGCATCGAGCTTTTTCCGTCTGACGCCCGCATGTATCGGCATCTGGCATGGATTGACTACTTTCGCAAACGCAACGACTCCGCGCGCGAACGGCTTCAGGCCGGCATCGTCAATTGCCCCGAAGCGTTCGATTTGCACACTTCCTTGGCCGAAATCCTGATTCAAGGCAAGATGTTCGATCAGGTTCAGAAGATAATCGCCGAGCTGAAATCCAAGGGCGTCCGCGAGGATCGGCTTTCGTATCTCACGGCCCGAATTGCCGTGGAACGCGGGCAATGGCCGGACGCGATCGCACTCTTGGAACGACTGCGCGTCGAATCGCGCAGCTACACCGACCTGTTGATTCAAATCAACTTGCTGCTCGCTCACAGTTACAAGCAACTTGGCGACAACGACCGGCAATTGCAGGCTCTGCAACGCGTCCTCGAAACGGACGCTCAATCCATACCCGCGCGTTTGGGCATTGCCGCCTTGTATTCCAACACCAACCGCTTGAACGACGCGATTGGCCAATACGAACAAATACTCAATCTGCCGAACGCCCCGGAGACCGCGGCGGTGGACATGGTGCGACTGATGATCGCCCGAAAACAGCGAGCCCCCGGCGAAAAACAAACCTGGCCGGAAATCGCGCGCATCATCGACGGCATCGAGAAGCGGTTTCCCAATTCCGTGGAATGGCTGATGGCCAAGGCCGACTGGCTGGCGGCTCAAGGTAAGACCAAGGATGCCGCCAATCTTCTGGCTGGAGCCCGAGCACGCAGCCAGGAAACGCGCGTGTGGATGCAATCGGCGCATTACACGGAGCTGGTGGACGGCACGGGAGTAGCGGTCCTTGACGAAGCCGTTCGCAACCTGGGCGACAAAGTGGATTTGCGGCTCAAGCGGGCCGCGATTCTCTCGAACCGCGCTTCGCCTGACGCCCGGCGCAAGCTCGCTGAACTGGAACTTCCCGCTCCCGGCTTCGACGAAGAACAAAACTCCCAACTCTTGACCGGGCTGGCCGAGTTGGCGTTCCTTTCGCACGAGTTTCCGACCTCGCGACGGTTGTTCCGCCAATTGGCAGCAAGCCGATCGAGCGACCTGCACGCTCGCATCATGCTGGCGGAAATAGCACTCCGCGAAAACGACCGCGAATCCCTGCCAAGCTTGCTCGCCGACGTGAAGAAAATCGAGCCGCCCGGTGGTTCGATGCTGCCGATGTTGGAAGCCCGGTTTTATTTGGCCCAGGCGGAAGAAGGCGAATCGGCTGCAATTGACAAAGCCCGCGCGCTGCTTCAATCGTTGGCTCAGCAACGCCCCGCGTGGCCGCTCGTTTATCAAGGTCTGGGCCGGCTCGCCGAAGTCGACGACGATAAGAGCAAAGCCATCGAGTATTATCGCCATGCCATCGACTTGGGCGACGGCGATCTGAGTACCCATCACCGGCTGGTGCGGTTGCTGGTCGAAGCCAAGCGCGATCGCGAGGCCGAGCAATTGCTGGCGCAGGTCCGGGAACAGGGCGTGCTGTCGCCGCAGCGCCAACGGCATGTGCTTTCGGCCATCGCGCCGCTGCTCAAAAACACGGTCGTTCAGCAGTTCGTGCAGCAATCCGCGGCCGGCGATTCGCTCGACCCGGCGGACCGCGTCTGGGTCGGCAAGATGCTGTGGGACACCGGCGATCGGGCGAGGGCGATGGCCGAATTCCGGGCCGCCGTGGCTCGCGCCCCGCACATGGCCGAGAATTGGGTCACGCTCGTGAAGGCTCTGGCTGCCGATCAAAAGGCCGACGAAGCCAAGCTCGTCATGGACGAGGCTCGCAAGCGACTCCCGCCCGACAAGGCCGGGCCGATCGTGGCACAATGCCTGGAAGCGCAGCGCGACCTCGATTCCGCTTTGTCCGAATACGCCAATTGTCTGCGCGCGCAACCGGGCGACCTCGGCACGCTCCGCCGCTACGTTCGCCTTTTGAGCTCCGTCGGCAAGACAAATCAGGCAGTCGAAGCTCTGCGCTCTGTCGTTGACAAGCCGGGTGCGGCGACCAAAGAAGAGCTCGCATGGGTCCGCCGGCACCTCGCAGTCCTTATGACGGCCGAACGCAAGCCCGAACAGTTTCAGCAGGCCTTTGCACTGCTGAAACTCAACGAGTCGGAAATCGGTGCGAATACTGAAGACACTCGGGCGCAGGTTGTACTGTTGTCGCACCAACCGCCGCAGGCGAATGAGCAGCCATCGGCCCGGCGCCGGGCCATCGAATTGCTGGAAAAACTGGTGCAAAACCCGCAGGCCGGACGCGAGGATCGTTTCGCGCTGGCCAAGTTGTATGACGCGGATAAGGCCTGGGACAAAGCCGACAAGAACTACAAAGCCGTGATCGCCGCCGACCCGAAAAACACGGCGACGCTCTCGTATTACATTCGCCGCTTGCTGCAACAAAACAAACTGGCCGAAGCCGTCGAACCGCTCAAGCGTCTTGAACGCCTTGCGCCCGATGCGCCGGGGACCGTCGCACTCAAAGCTCGCCACCAATTCTTGTCCGGCGAATCCGCCAAGGTCATGGCCGAACTTGCGGCCTACGCCGCCGGTGGGAATTCGCCCGAGGACAAAGCCGCTCGCTGCTTCACCGCCGCGTCGCTGCTCGATGAATTCGTTCGCAGCACGGTCAACCCGCGGCCGGAGTTGCAAACTCCCATGCGCGAAGCGGCCTTGGACTTGTACCAGCGGTCGATTTCCAGCCGGCCGGAAGCCATGGTGCGTATGGCCGCGCTCTGGAGTCACACCGGCCATATGGATGTTGCGTTTCGCTGGCTCAACGACGAGCGCATGAAGATTCCGGCTAACTTGAGGGCTTCCGCGTTGATCGCCGCGCTTCGCGCCGGACACGCCGACGAAACACTTTGCCGGCAGGTGGAAACCAAGCTGAAGGAACTGGCCGCGAAAAGCGCCGATGTGACTCTCGATTTGCACATGGCCGACATTGCCGAATTGCGGCACGATCTCGATGGAGCGATTGCTCTTTACCGCAAGATACTTCAGAAGGACGACAAGGACCTCGTCGCCATGAACAACCTCGCCTGGGTGCTGGCGCACCGCGGCCCTTCGCCTGAGGCGCTGGAATTGGTTCAACGTGCGGTGGCAATGATCGGGCCGATGGCGGAATTGCTGGACACGCGCGCCAAGGTCTATTTGTCGCTCGGCCGCGACGCCGAGGCCATTCAGGATTTGGAAGACGCAATCACCGATTCCCCGACCGCGCTGCGCTACTTCTATTTGGCCATGGCGCTGGAGAACAGCGCCAGCCCTCGCCGCGCCCGCGATGCCTTCCAGCTCGCCGTCCAATACGGCATCGATGCGCGCGACTTGCATCCTTCCGACCGACCGATATTCGAACGGTTGAAGAAAAGCGGCTAAGTCCCGGCAGACTGCGGGCTCAACTGACCGGAACCAAACTAAATCCAACTTTTGCCCGTGTGCGCCATTCTCACTTTCTGGACGCATCTCCTTGCCCCGACCAGACTTCCCGCTCGCCCCCGACGCCCTCAAAAACTTTGTTGAAAAAGTGGTTGGGTGGTGCGCCAAGTAGAGCGCGGAGTGGTGCGCCAAGTAGAGCGCGGAGTGGTGCGCCAGGTAGAGCGCGGAGTGGTGTGCCAAGTGGTGAATCGAGTGGTGGTGTCGGTTTGGAATCAGGTTCCGAGTGACAATCGCCCCCTCGCCTACCAAGCCAATCCCCAAAATCAGAATTGAAGCAATCACGATGTGCCCTCCAAGAAATGCGCGCACACAAGGCGCTCGGACGACTTGCCGCTATAGTGTACCCAAGTATACAATCCGTTGCAACGTGAGCTAAGGGAATTCACCGCAGAGCGGCTGTGTCCTTTGTCAAGAGTCTTGTACGGCGGTTGGCGGTGCCCAAGGACAGTCGGTCTTGAGGATGGTATTCAGCATGATCAGAAGCTTGCGCATGCAGGCGGTCATCATGACTTTGAATTTCTTGCCGGCTGTCTGGAGGCGTTTCGCGAACCGCCGGATGATCGGGTTGCAGCGGTAGGCAG
>JBGQCZ010000164.1:0-9100 GCA_041495645.1 Gemmataceae bacterium
AAGAATTTCCTGCACGGCGCGTGTGGGAAGTTCTTTTTCCAGGCCAACGATTTCGTTATTCAGTACTCGCACGATCGTTTGTGTCGAATTCGAGGTTTCCTATGCCAAACAGTGCTCGACTGCTCGTGCTCGCACCGCTCGTTCTCCTGTTGGCGGCTGGGTGCACAAAAGGAAATCGCAAAGCCAACGCGACCGTCAGCGGAAAAGTGACCTACATGGGCAAGCCGGTCACGGGCGGGAACATGACCTTTCATGCAGAAGGCTTTGGCAACACTCCGGCTTATGTGAAGCCGGACGGGTCCTATGTAGGGACTGATCTGCCAGTTGACGTAGAGGTGACGGTGACCGTCGAGACCGAGACACTGAACAGCAAGGCAACGCCGACGTACGGCGCAGGTCGTCCGGGCGCCCCGGCCGGCGGCGGAACCGGTGGACCCGGTGGTGCAAACGTTGGCGGCAGACCCGTTCGGCCGCCGGGCGCCGAAACGCCGGCGGGCACGGGCGGCAGCGAAGTCTACGTGAAGATCCCGTCCAAGTACGCTGAGAAAACGACCAGCACGCTCACGAAGAAGTTTTCCAGCGGTAGTCAAACGTGGAATCTTGAGTTGACGGACTGACGGTTTCAAGCAATCGGCGCCATCGGTGAATGAACTCAAAGACCGTGACCTTGAAAAGAGTCACGGTCATTTTTTTTGTGGCCCATGACATTTCGGGCCACACCTGTACGCCTACTTTTCGCCGGCCCGACGCGGCGATCGTAGAACGGAATTCATTCCGTTCTGCCTTCCGCCGGCCCGCGAGGTTTGCTGATGCTGCGTTACCTCGTCAAAATGCTCCGTCGACGCCCCAAAACCACGGTCTTGGCCGTATTGGCTGTCGCCGCCGCGGCGGGTGCAGCGGGTTTTTACCTTTACGCACAACGGCAGTGGCGCGACGCACAGACGGCTGTCAGAGAAAAACGCTACAAGGATGCCCAGAAGAGTCTTGAGCGCTGCTTGCACCTCTGGCCGCGCGACGTGCAGGTGCGTCTAATGGCCGCGCGAGCTTTTCGACTTACCGGCGATTTTGACAGTGCGGAAACGCATCTGAATCAATGTTTGAAGCTGCAGCGCGGCGCATCGGCGGAAGTGCAGTTGGAGTTTCTTCTGATGCGAGTGCAGCGAGGCGAGGTGGCCGAGGTATTGCCCATCCTGTCGGACCTCGTGGACAATAAGCACCCCGAATCTGCCATGATTCT
This sequence comes from Gemmataceae bacterium, assembly GCA_041495645.1. Classification (GTDB taxonomy): domain Bacteria; phylum Planctomycetota; class Planctomycetia; order Gemmatales; family Gemmataceae; genus JBGQCZ01. The sequence goes on from JBGQCZ010000164.1 coordinate 1,238, forward strand.
GGAAACCTGCGCGGGGGCGTTCATGTACAACCACCACTACCGGCCGGCACTCAAATGCCTCGAGCGGTGGATCGCGGTGGCGCCGGACGCCGCGCTTCCTTTTCAATGGCGCGGCTGGGTCTACGAGCATATGAACTTTCGCCACGAAGCAATACTCGAGTATCAGCAAGCCCTGGAGTTGGACCCGGAACTCGTGCCGGTTCGCTTACGGTTGGCCGAAATGCTGCTGAATGAGAAGCAACCGGTCGAGGCTCTGCCGCATTTGAAACGGCTTCGGGCACAGGCCCCGGATCGCGCGGACGTGCGGGCGCGATTGGGACAATGCCGCTTCTTGCAGGGAGACTTCGACGAGGCACGACAGTTGCTTACAACTGCCGTAACCGAACTCCCGGACGATCCTCAGCTCTTGCTCCACCTCGGCAAACTGGAACTGCAAGACGCTCACACGCTGGAAGCCGAGCGCTGGTTGCGGCGCGCCATGAAGGCGGACCCGGGCGACGCGGAGGTCCAGTTCAATCTCTCTTCATGTCTCGGGCTCCAAGACCGAACACAAGACGCCGCGGAAATGCTGGCCAAAAGCCTGGAAACAAAAGCTGTGCTGGAAAAAGTGAATCGAATGCTCCGCGCCGAGGCGGAATTGCCAAGCCACGACGCCAAAACTGTTTTCGAAATCGGCTCCCTTCTGCTTCAGATCGGGCAAAACCGACTCGCGTTGCACTGGCTCAACCAGGCGCTGAATCGCGATCCAAACCATCAGCCCACGCACAAGCTGCTGGCCGAATACTACCAGAGCCAGAATGACGAAAAAAAAGCCTCGCTCCATCGCGGCCGGCTTAGTGAACCGAACCGGCCGAGCCAATCCAATTCCCAGTCGCCGGGCAAAACGCCGATCGGCAATCGGCAGAATTGACGGCCTGACTCGCGTTCTCGTGGGCCATTTGGTTCGACTCATCGTACAGACAAGCGGGAGGTATGACCCATGAACCGTCGCTGGATCGTCTTGCCGCTGTGCGCATCTCTGCTGGGCACCCTGCTTTTGGTGGTCTGGGCATGCAAGTCCCGGACGCCTGATGTCGAGCCCACACCCAAGGAACCCGCGGACCCGGAATTGACCGGACCCGATCTGTTCGAGGACATGACCGAGACTTCGGGGGTCAATTTCAGTTACCGAAACGGCGAGGAAGTCGATCCGCCGCATTTGTCGATTCTGGAATCGTTGGGCGGCGGCGTCGCCCTGATCGACTACGACGGCGACGGCTTGCTCGATATTTTCGTGCCCGGCGGCGGCTATTTCGACGGGCCGGACAAGAAGCAAATCAAGGGGCATCCCTGCAAGCTTTTCAAGAATCTCGGCGGCTTCAAGTTCAAGGACGTGACGCACGAAGTCGGTCTGGACAAGCTGGCCGGCGATCAGCCGTGGTTTTACAGCCACGGTTGCGCGGTCGCCGACTATGATTGCGACGGCTGGCCCGATCTGCTCGTCACCGGTTGGGGCCGGATCGCTCTCTTCCGCAACGAGTCGGACAACAAAGGCGGGCGACGCTTTAGAGACGTGTCCGCAGAGGCCGGCCTGGCCAAGGGAATCACTTGGGCCACGAGCGCCGCCTGGGCCGATTTCGATGGCGATGGCTACCCCGACCTTTACGTTTGCCAATACGTGAATTGGTCGTTCGACAATAATCCCAAGTGCAGCTACGACGACAAAACCCGCGATGTGTGCCCGCCCAAGTCGTTTGAAGGCCATCCGCACAAGGTCTTTCACAATAACACCAAGGGTGGATTTGTCGATGTCAGCGATGAAGTTGGCTTGCGCAAGGACATGAATGGCAAAGGACTGGGCGTGCTGGCGGTGGATGTGAATCTCGATCATAAGCCCGATGTTTACGTAGCGAACGACACGGTCGACAATTTCCTTTACATGAACTGCTCGACTCCGGGCAAGATTCGTTTCAAGGAAGACGGACTGCGCGCCTTTGTTGCGCGCGACGGATCCAGCAATCCCAATGGCAGCATGGGGGTCGAAGCCTTCGATCATACCGGGTCCGGGCTTCCTTCGATCTTTGTGACGAACTACGAGGGCGAATTGCACGCGCTTTACCGCAACGTGAGCCGCGACAATCTCACCATGTTTCTCTTTCACACGCCCGCCTCGGGAATTGCTGCCCTCGGTCAACGCTACGTCGGCTGGGGGACGGGGTTTCTGGACATCGATCACCACGGCTGGGAAGACCTGTTCATCGCCAACGGCCACGCCATCCGCTATCCAACCGGCGCCGCCCGCCGGCAATTACCGGTGCTGATGCGAAATCGGAACGACAAATTCAAGGACATCACCAAACGCGGCGGATCGTACTTCCAACAGCCGCATCTTGCTCGCGGGGTCGCGCTCGGCGACCTCGACAACGATGGGAAGTTGGATCTGGTGATCAGCCACATGAACGACCCGGTCGCGATCCTCCGCAACGTCGCTCCGTCCGACAATCATTGGCTCGGCGTGAGCCTGAGCACCGCGGGCCATGCCGACCTCGTTGGCGCCCGGGTCGTGGTGGAGTCCGGGGGCCGCAAGCAAACCCGTTTCGCCAAAGGCGGCGGCAGCTACGCTTCGTCGCCGGACCGCAGGCACGTTTTCGGATTGGGTGCCACGGATCGAATCGACAAGGTCACTGTGTTCTGGCCGGACGGCAAGAAACAGGAATGGACGGGCCTTGGAATCGATCGCTATTACGCCTTGAATCAAGGCGAGAGGGAAGCGAGAGAGCCCGGTGCGAAGAATTAGCCGGCGGCTTCGTCGGGCAGCATGAGCACTTCCACAATTCCAAAAAATTTGACAAGTATTTCTCTTCCCGGAACTTCCCATCCTGGCCCATTTCCGCCTGCGGGGCAAGTCGCGCAAGGCAGGTAAGACGTCCGCTCTGGAGTTCGAGAGTCGAACTTGACAGCGCCGGATAATGCACCTAGTATGCGGCCGCTGTTGACGGCGCGCGATTGACAACGATTCATTGAACTACCCGTTGTGAGTCAGGCGAAACGGGTTTACACGGAGGAAAAGGGCATGATGTGTCTTACCAGGAAGGGCATTGTTCTTTTGGCTGCTCTGGCGGCGTTTGCGGCCGCACCGCGGGCGGAAGCCGGCATGATCCCGGTCAACGTCTCGGTCACGCCCGATGCGGGCAATTTCCGCTGGACCTATGCCGTGGTCGTCACCACGGACGTGGCCGTTCAGCCCGGCGACTTCTTCACGATTTACGATTTCGGAGCACTCGTCAGCGACCCCAGCAACCCCAGCGGTCCCGTTCCCATCGTGGCGCCAATTGGTTGGAACATCGCCACGGGGATGGTTGGCCCGACGCCTGCGGGCACAAACCCGGCCGACGATGCCGGCATCACCAACTTGACGTTTACCTATGGCGGCGACTCGCCGATCAACGGCCAGATCGGCCTCGGCAACTTCTCGGCGATCTCCGCGTTCGGCACCGCGACCTCCTCCGACTTCACCTCGATCACGCACCGCCAGGTGGATGGCCGATCCGAGGCCAATATCACCACGACCGACGTGCCGGTCCCGCGTGTCCTCGACAACAACTCGCCCGAACCGGCGACTTTAGCCATGCTCGCGCTGGGCCTGCCGTGCGCCGGACTCGTGAATTTGATTCGCCGTCGCCGAGCCGCGTGACGATTTTGCATCGCAAAACGCCGCCGCGAGGCCCACACCAAAGCTGGGCTCGGGGCGGTTTTCGTTTTGACAGCTTCGTTCTTCCCGACGTCGCCGGCGCTTTACCCGCTCATGCGCCTTGGCCGCGTAGATTCCGCCGGCAATGCCTCCGACAAATCCCGCCATCAGCGCGAAATTTTGTGCGGCGACTTTGGGGTTGGACGGGCTCAACGGCCGCGAGCAGCAAGAATCCCGTCGCGGTAACTAACCCTCCCAGAATAACGCCTGCCAGCGCCCAGAGAAGCCCTCGCAAAGACTCGATTCGGTCCCCGAGAACGTAACCGAAAGGCACCGTGGGAATGGCTAAATAGAGAAGCGGCCAGCCGATGGAAGTAAAGCGCACGATGCCGCGAACGCCGAGCCAGTACACCACCACTCGGCCCGATTGAACCGATGCCGCGTTTCAGAAAGGCACAGGAACAGGATCAACGGCCATTCCGACAAGCACGCCGAATAGTCGGCGCACCGTCATGACGGAACTCCGAAAACTGAAATCGCCCGGAATTGAATGGTCGAAATCTAGCTGGTCGTGACTCAAAATCTTGTGCGACGAGTCCACTATCCAAGTCGCGCTCGGAACAGTCCGCGCTTTCGCCCCATCTTAACACATATGCTATAGTTCGTTGACCTCCCAGCGCAATCCCCAGCCGACAAGGACTTGCCGCCCGCATGCCGCCGGAGTGACTCATGGCCGATGCCTCGCCGTTGCCCGCCGCTCCGCCGCGACGCCGGGTGCTCACCGTGTTGGGCACCCGCCCGGAAGTCATCAAGCTGGCGCCGGTCATCCGCGAACTTCAAGAGCGCTCGGATGAATTCGAGTCGATCACGGTCGCTTCGGGACAACATACCGACCTGCTTGCACCGTTTGTCAAAGTCTTCGACTTGCGAATCGATCATCAACTGCAAGTGATGCTGCCGGGCCAGCCGTTGAATGTGCTGGCGTCCAAGATTCTCGCGGCACTCGATCCCGTTCTCGAACAAACCCGGCCCGACGCGGTGTTGGTGCAGGGCGACACCACCACCGCTCTCGGCGGGGCCCTCGCGGCTTACCAGCGCGGCATTCCGGTCGGCCATATTGAAGCCGGGTTGCGAACCGGCGACTCGAAGCAGCCGTTTCCGGAAGAGATGAATCGCCGCCTGATTTCGCGATTGGCCGCCTGGCACTTCGCGGCCACCTCGCGCAATCGCCGCACGCTCTTGGCCGAAGGCGTGGACCGCACCGCGATCGCGGTCACCGGCAATCCGGTCGTGGATTCGCTGAAAGAAATACTGGAAAAGAGAATCCGCTCGCCCCGGTTGCTCGAGTTGTTGGAAGCTTCGGCCGGACTGCGCCGCGTCGTGCTGACCACGCACCGGCGCGAAAACTTTGGCAAGGAAATGGCCGGCAACCTCCGCGTGCTGGCAGAGTTCGTCGAGCGGCAGACCGACGTGGGCTTGATCTTCCCCGTCCATCCGAACCCGGCGGTGCGGCAGGCGGCGGAAAAGGCCCTTGGCGGGCGCGATCGCATGTGGCTCGTAGAGCCGCTCGACTACCTCGATTTCATCGGCTTGTTGAGCGAATGTTGGTTGATTGTTTCGGATTCGGGCGGCATTCAGGAAGAAGCGCCGACGCTGGGAAAACCGCTGCTGGTCTTGCGCGAATTGACCGAACGGCCCGAGGCGGTCGAATGCGGAATTGCCCGTCTCGTGGGCGGATCGCCGTATCGCTTGGAAATTGCTTTGAAGGACGCGTACTGGCGGCCGGTCGGCGAAGACAAGCCGGTCGCCAACCCGTTCGGCCGCGGCGACAGCGCCCGGCAAATCGCCGATGCCTTGAATAGCTTCCTCAACCATCCAGCCGCACACTTGGAAGAGCCGGCCGTGTTGCAGGCCGCAAACTATCGGTAATTGTTCATGCCCATTTTGCCCCGCACCCCCGAACCCAAACGGCACATTTTGACCGTGGCTCTGGAAGACTACTTCCAGGTCGGGGCCTTTCATCGGATGATCAGCCGCGGACAGTGGTATCGCTTCGAGACGCGCCTCGAACACAACACGCGTCGCGTACTGGAACTGCTCGACCGCCACGAACTCAAAGCGACCTTCTTTGTGCTTGGCTGGATCGCGGACCGCTATCCAGAACTCGTGCGGCAAGTCGCGGAGCGCGGACACGAAGTCGCGAGCAAGGGCTATTACCATCGCGGCCTAGAGCAGATGTCGCCGGAAGAGTTCCGCGACGAATTGCTTCGCTCGCGCGAAGCTCTGGAGCGGGCATCGGGCCGCAAGGTTTTGGGTTTTCGCGTTTCGGATGGTTGGTTCCGCTCCGCGGATTTGTGGGCGCTCGACGTGCTGGCCGAACTCGGCTTCGCTTACGATTCGAGCATCGCCCCGATTGGACGGCGGTTCGCCGGCCAATCCTGGCGGCTGTTGGCCCACGAACATTCGGGGCCGCACGGCCGAATTTGGGAATTGCCCATTTCCGGCACCGGTTGGCTCGGTTGGCGCGTGCCGATCGCCGGAGGCAACTGGTTCCGGCAATTGCCGCAATCGTTTCTGCGCCGCGCCATCGACCGCTGGGATCGCAGACAGTCTGCCCCGCTTGTTCTCTACTTCCACGCTTGGGAGCTCGACCCGGAGCAACCGCGCATCAGCGCCAGTTCCTGGCTGACGCATTTGCGCCACTACCGCAACCTGGATCGGATGGAGCAGTTTCTCGAATACTATTTCGAGCGCTACCGGTTCACGACGGCAGCGGATTACTTGGAGTTGGACACAACCCTCGACCGGCCAGTGACGCAAGGTCCGGCACACGAGGACGAACCGCTTCTGCGCTTCCCGCGCCGCGACCGTGCGCCGGTCACGGTCGTCATCCCGTGTTACAACGAACAACAGACTCTGCCGTACTTGAATAACACGCTTGTAAGCGTCGAGCGCAAACTTGGCGTCGACTACGACCTGTCGTTCGTGATGGTCGATGACGGTAGCAAAGACGCGACCTGGGCGGAGCTTCAGCGCCTGTTTGGCGGGCGGCCGAATTTCAACCTCGTTCAGCACACGCGCAATCAGGGAGTCGCGGCCGCAATCCTCACCGGCATCCGCCAGGCCAAAACCGAAATCGTCTGCTCGATGGACGCGGACTGCACTTACGATCCGCACGAACTTGCCAACATGATTCCCCTGCTGACGCCGGGCGTGGACCTGGTCACGGCCTCGCCGTACCACCCGGATGGCGCCGTCCGCAACGTGCCACGTTGGCGGCTCGGGCTCTCCAAAGGCGCGTCTTGGCTCTATCGCCGCGTGCTGCACCAGAAATTGAGCACTTACACCAGTTGCTTCCGCGTCTATCGTCGCCAAGCGGTCGAGAATCTATCCGTTCGCGAAACCGGCTTCCTGGGCGTGGCCGAATTGCTCGGCATCTTGGATTTGAATGGCGGGAAGATTGTCGAGCATCCGGCGGTACTGGAAGTGCGGATGATGGGCCGCTCGAAAATGAAGACAGTGCGGACGATCTTCGGCCATTTGAAGCTCATGGCCCGGTTGTTTGCCATGCGCTTGAACGGGCCCGCCTTGCCGCAACCCGTCGCCGTCAAGCCGGATGAAACTGAGCCGCAGGCCAGCCGCTTGCGGCTTCGCAAGCCGAGCTAGTCCTGGAGAGAATTCGATGAGTGCGTCAACAATTGCTCGGCCCACTATCACGCTGCCGTCCGATCAGGATGCGTCTGGCCGCACGCTCGGGGCCGAGGAGATCGTGGCCGTGACCGAAGCGCTTCGCAGCGGCATGCTGACCAGCACCAAGGGCAACTTCACCAAGACTCTTGAAAAGAACTTCGCGAGCTTGACGCACGTGAAGCATTGCCATGCGGTCGCGTCCGGCACGGCGGCGATTCATGCGGCAATTTCGGCGCTCAATCCCGAGCCGGGCGAGGAGTTCATCACCACCGGGATCACGGACATGGGCGCGATTACGCCCATCCTGTATCAAGGCGCGATTCCAGTATTCGCCGACGTGGACCCGCGCACCGGCAACGTCACGGCCAAGACCATCGCCGAACGGCTCAGCGATCGCACCCGGGCCATCATCGCCACTCACCTGTTCGGTAATCCTTGCCAAATGGCCGAGATCATGGCGCTTGCGAAATCACGAAACTTGCCGGTGATCGAAGACTGCGCGC
>JBGQCZ010000165.1:0-9085 GCA_041495645.1 Gemmataceae bacterium
AACGTCAATCAACTCGTCAATCGTCTCTCCCAGGCCCAGCATTAGACCCGTTTTCGTCAACAGCGCCGGGTCGCGGCGTTTGACGTGCGCGAGGAAGTCGAGGCTGCGTTGATAGTCGGCCCGGCCGCGCACGCGACGGTAAAGCCGCGGCACCGTTTCCATATTGTGATTGAACACTTCCGGCCGGGCTTCCAGCACGCGATCGATCGCGGCTTCGTCGCCCAGAAAATCGGGCGTCAGCACTTCAACCGCCGCTCCGGTTCGCTTGCGAACCGCCAGTATGCAGCGACGGAAATGCTCGGCCCCACCGTCTGGGAGGTCGTCGCGCGTCACCGAGGTAATAACGACATGCTTGAGCCCAAGCCGGGCGGCGGCCTCCGCCAGGCGCTCCGGTTCGTCATTCTCCACTTGCAGCGGTTCGCCGCGCGGCACCGAACAGAATCCGCACGGCCGCGTGCAAACGTTTCCCAACACCATGAACGTGGCCGTCCGCCGCGACCAGCACTCCGGCCGGTTCGGGCAGCGGGCGTTCTCGCAGACGGTTTCCAGCCCCAGATCGCGCAGCAGATTCTGCGTGAAGAAACCCTCGTTGCCGCGCGGCAATGGCTTCTTCAACCAGTCGGGCAGACGCCGGGGTGTTGGTGATGGCGGTGCTTCGGAGACGATCGTTAGCGATTGCATGACGTTAGCTTATGACCGCAACTCGTCGAGGCGAACAATCCGGGTTCGGCGATCCGAAATCAACTTCTCTCCGTATTCTAACATTCCGCCCCAAGTCGCACAGGCGGACGATCGGCGACCGATGGCCGTGTTTCAACCGGAAATGCAGTGCAATCCTCGCGCTGGGTCCTTCCCCTGGTTCTCGCGCCGGTCTTGATGGCCGCCAACGCCCTCAAACCGCCCGTCATCGACGACACCGCCTACCTTGCTCTCGCTCGGCAGATGGCAATCCATCCGCTCGATCCTTACGGCTTCGAGCAGTTCTGGTATCAGGAGCCCGAACCGGCCAATCACGTCCTTGCGCCGCCGGTGCTGCCGTCCTGGATCGCACTCGGAATCCGATTGCTGGGCGAACAGCCGCCCCTTCTGAAGCTTTGGCTATTCCCGTTTGCGCTGTTATTCACCTTTGCATTGCAGACCTTGCTGCGGCGGTTCGCACGGCCGATGGAATCGCCGATGTTGGTCCTCGCGGTTGTATCGCCGGCCGTGTTGCCGGCGTTCAATTTCTTTCTCGACCTGCCGTCCTTGGCCTTCAGCCTCGCCGCGATGACGGTGTTCTTTCGCGGATTGGACAAGCGATCGTGGACGATGGCCGTGTTCGCCGGTGTTCTTGCCGGATTGGCGATGCAGACGAAATATGTCGGCTTCCTCACTCCGCCGCTTCTCATAGTGGCGGGGATATCGCGCCGCCGATACTTGCCGGGATTCATCGCAGCGGGCGTTGCCATGTCGATATTCGCGGCGTGGGAAGCGTTCATCGCCTGGAAATACGGGGAGTCGCACTTCCTCTACCAACTGGGGCAACAATCAACAACGTGGAGGCAAAAGCTGCTTCTTCTGGCTTTCTTGGTGACGTTGCTCGGCGGTTTGGCCCCAGGAATCGCGCTCGCGGCCATCGCGCGCTGGCGCTGGTGGCTGGTCGTCTCGACCGTTGGCTTGGCCGCTGTTCATCTTTGTTTTGCCCGTTTTGGACCCGACTACACGCTCATTTATTCAATCCTCGGAGGGACCACGATTCTCACATTCGCGGCCGCTTTTGGACTGGGGACGATTACACGCAAGACGCGGATTCACTTTTCGCGGCGAACCGCGTTCCTGTTCGTTTGGATCGCCGCCGAGGTCGCGGGTTATCTGATGATGACGCCGTTTCCGGCGTCACGCCGGGTCATTGGGCTGACACTGGCGCTCACCATACTGGCCGGTCGAATCGCCGCAACCACTTGCCGCACGCGCCGGATCAACGTGTGGCTTGCAGTGATTCCCGGCGTTCTTCTCGGAGTGTATTTCGCGGCCGTGGATTTTGCGGAGGCGAGAATTGAACCGGAGGGAGTGAGCGACTCGGCCGAGTACATTCGCGGTCAGGACGCGTCTCCGACGATTTGGTTCGTCGGTCATTGGGGATTTCAATACGCGGCCGAGCGTGAGGGCATGAAACCGTTAGCCGCGGGCCGATCGATCTTGCGAAAGGGCGATTGGCTGGTCGTGCCGGACAAGGAACCGCCCTCCAGGCAGAACCAACAAGAATTCCATCCGGATCCGAGAATGGGACTGGTGCTGCACACCGTTGTCATTCGCAACCGCTTCCCGCGCACGACGCGCCCCTGGTACTATGGCGGCGAATGGCCGATGGTGAATGCAGGCGACGTGCGGTTGGAAGTTCGCATCTACCGGATTCAAGACACCTGGGCGCCGAGGTAGGGTTACGGCGACAATCGGACCTGGGCGACGTACAAGCGCGTCTTGTCGCCGCGTTCGTACAAGTCCTCCATCATCAGCGACAGGCTCATTTTGAGTGGCTTTTTGCCGTTGTCCCAGACATTCGGGTTGTCCCGATAACCGGTGAGCTTGATCGTGACGGGTCGCGTGAAGTCGATCATGCCGAGTCCGAACCAGACCGTGACTTGTTTCAAGCCCCAAGTGGCGACGACCACCTGATTGTTCGCTTTGACGACCGCCTGCATCCGGGCCGGAGTAACGTTGCTATTCGGCTTCGAATCGAGCATGTGCATTTCCTTGATGGCATCGGTGCTGAGCCACCAGAAGCGGTTATCGGTTTGGCGAATGCTGCACATCGAGGTGCCGAGTCGATCGTCGAAGGGCCAGCGGCCGATCTCCGGAAACGGGCTAAGCCGCTTGCGTTTGTTCATCCACTCGAACGCCGTCGCAAGCTCTGCCGAGTACCACTCGTAACCGCGGCCGCGGTAGACGACATGCAGGCAGGGATAACTCTTGGCGACGCAATCGGTGATGACACGGTTGATGTTGCGGGTAGCGTAGCCCATCATTTCGCCGGTAACGGCATAAACCGGGGTGTAAGCGCAGTTGGGCCAGAGGGCCAACAACACATTTGCCTTTGGTTGGGCAGCGATCGGCACGATGGCGGCGAACAGGTCCGGGTGCGACAGGCCGATGTCCCAAGCGGCATTGGCGCCTTCGCCGAAGCCGCCGAGAATGATGCGATCCGAGTCCACGTTGTAGCGAAGCCGCACGTCGCGAATCACGTCGAGCACGCGCAAATGTTCGTCGCTGGAATAACCGTAAGCGGCGCCGAAACCGCCGGACCAGTCGGCGGCCACCAGGATGTAGCCGTTGCGCATCGCTTCGTAGCGATATCGCCCCACCGTCTTGGTAAGATTCTCGTTTTCGTTGGGCAGCACGACGAACAACGGGTGCGGCCGGCCGTGTTGATATTCGAGCGGAAGCTGAACCCGGTAATCGACCGGCCCGCGATTGCCGTTCGGCAGGCTCGTCTTGCGATCCATCGGTTCCTTGACCGTGAAATCGTCGTCGGGTTCCGCCGGCGGCAGCAGATTGATGATCCGTCCGAGTTCTTCCAATTCCGTCGGTTCCGATTTTTCGTAGCTCTCGAGCAGAGCGTGTCGCATCCGCGTCGTATGCGTGCGGACGTAGGTGGTCGCGAATTGCCGCGCTCGCCAGAGTTTTCGTGCGACTTCGGGCTTCCCTTCCGCCGCCGCCGCGCCGAGCAGCCAGCCGGTCACAGCGCGCGCCAACAGCTGTTCGGCCTTGTCGACCGGCTCGCGCCCTTGTTTGCGGGCGTTTTCGGCTTGCTCCGCGAGGTCCACGAACGGCTGCAACCGGTCCATTGCTTCGGCGTGAACCTCGTCGCGAATGATCGCCGCCGCCTCAACCAGCACTTCCGCGCAATTTCCCAGGGCAGAATCCGGCAGGACGCGCAGGTAATGTCGGGCTTTTTCCATCCGGGCCTGCACGTTTTCGACCCGTACCCGCAGGGTATTCGTCTTCACGCTGAGATTGGCGTCCAAACCCGGCTTGGGGATGCGGCTCAACACCAGCATGCCGAAGCGAAGTTGCCCGGCCGAAATGGCCCGCTCTGCTTCCTCGAACATCGACTCGCCTTGCAACTGCCGTAAGCCCTCGCGGGCCTTGTCGATCCGGTCTTTGTCCTTCGAGTTGGGGAATTCCTTCTCGATCTTGACCAGCAGCTTTTCGGACTCGTCGTACCATTTCGCTTCGGTGACGAAACGATAAAGACGCATCTGTTTTTCGAGCGGGTCTTTCTCGTTCTTCATCACGTCGAAGGTCATGATCAACGATTTGATCATCTCGCGATCCATCTCGGCCACGAGGAAGTTCTGCGCCCAGGCGTAGTCGAGGCTGCTAATTCGCAGCTGATAGGGCGTCATTAACGACAGAATCTGGTCGGTCCGGTAGAAGCCGTTATCGTTGGTGATCCTGAGTGTGCGGCGGCCGTTGGGATCGAACGGCTTTTCGATGTCGATCTTGCCTGGCGGAACCTGCTTGGCGGGCGACATGATGCGAGGTTTCGTCAGCTTCAGTAGGCTGGCACGCGTTTCGGTGATCTCCGGCAGGCGGGCCGGGTCCAGTTGCAGCTTGCTGAAAACGACGATGCGGCAGCCGTCATAGACGGCATAGACACCGTCGCCGGCCGGGAGTTCATACACGCCGCTCGAGTCGGCGATGGTCTTTCGGGCGGTGACGACTTGCCCGTGCAGGACGGTGCCGTCCCTGAGATAAATCACGTCGGCCGATGCAAACGTGCCAATTGCCAGCAGCAACAATCCGGAAATCGAGAATCGTCGAGCGCTGAGGGAGTGTGATTGGAACATGGGATTGCTCGATTGAGGTTGGGCGGTGACACCCGGATGTCGCGCGGCCCTGCGCACTTCCATTGTGACCAACTCGGGAGTGCAGTCAAGCCGATAACGGCCCGCAAGGCGCAACGTTTGTGCCAAGAACGGGAGCTCTTGCCCAGCTTGCGCGATCCGCCGCCCGTTTTTTGCGAATTCGTTCGACTGCGCCGATCTTAGCAGTTGGGCTCAGCGGTACAGTTTGGTTTGCTGTAACCGGCCTCTGCGAGGCCGGTCCGGGCTCGCCGAGCCCGGCTACAGTGAAGCTGTACCATAACGAAATGCTTGACTTCCCCGGTGGAACCATCAAACTAAATGGAGCCCGTCGCGGCCGGAGTGTCCCGTCATGCCCATCCGTTTTCGTTGCGTCTATTGCGAACAGTTGCTCGGCATTGCCCGGCGGAAGTCGGGCACCGTGGTGAAATGCCCGAACTGCGCCGGTCAATTGATCGTGCCGTTGCCGGAATCGGACGACGACGATGCCGGCCCGGACGCGCCGACGGCATCCACCGACGATGTCGGCGGATCGCGACGCGCGGTCACGCAAATGGAGAAGACGGCCCCGGCCCCCGTGCCCGTACCCGTCCGCGAACCGCAGGCGACGGTGAGCGAGGCGGGCATGCTCTTCGAGCGCAGCGATTTCGACGAGCTGCTCAAACCGGCACTTGAGCGCAAGCCGTCTCTGCCTGCCAAGAGCAACCCGTCGGGGCATGCGCGGCGTTCGGCCCCGTTTGTCCCGACAGTCGAACCGGCGCCGGCTGTCTCACACGCGGCCGCGCCGTTTGATTTTGCTCACCAGCCCGCCGCTCCGGCGGCTCCTGTCTATGCTCCAAGTCCCGCTTCGGCGCAAAAGTCCGGCATCGTTCTAACGCCCGTGAAGCTGCTGCTGCTGGCCATGTTGGTTCTCTTCGGCATCGGTCTCGCGTTTACCGGCGGTTTGCTCCTGGGGTGGTACTTGCACAAGTAACTCAACATTCGGGGCAATGCCGCCCGCCGCTTCCACGTCGCCAGAAGATGCGAATCTGCCATAGCGCAAGAAGCAAGATCGACAACCCGCCCACAACGCCGACGACCCAAAGAACCTCCGGGTGCTTGCTGAACTGCTTGTTTTCGGATTCTTGCCGCTTTTGTTCTTCGGCTGCGCTGATTTGTTCGAGTTTTCCCTGCACGATGCGGCGATGTTCGCGAAGTTGCAGGGTCTGGAAGCTGCGCACGAACATACATTCATCGAAGAGCGCAAGCGCCTCGCGCATTTGCCCGCTCGCGTTGTAGAGTTCGCCGAGCAGCCACAGCAGCCGCGGATCGTGCGGAAACCAAAGCAGCAATTGTTGCACGATGGCCATGGCATCGGCCGGTAGTTTGGCTTTGTATTCGTCGGCAATCGTTCCTGCCTCGTAGTTGCCGTCGAGGCCGACGAAGCGCGTGCCGAACAGGTCGTCGGGCGACAGATCTTGAAGCTGGACCTTTTCGCGCAGTTCGCGAAGCCGGCCTTTTTGCAACTCCGCAAACCGCTCCTCAACGCGCACCATCCAAGCTGTTTGAGCCTTTGTCATGCCCGGCAATTCGCTGGGCCGCAGCGATAAGGCGTCGCGCTGTGCCTCGCGGGCCTGAAGGAGTTCCCCACGCAGCTGATGCACCGCGGCCAGACCGCTCAACGCCAGGAAGTTGCGCGTGTCGCGTCGGCTAGCCATGTGGTAGGCCTGGAACGAATTATCGAGGTCGCCCAAGCGCACCAGGCACTCGCCGAAGGAGACCGCTTCCACTGGCGTTTGCCGCTGGATGTTCTTTGCTCTTAGCTCCTCGAATCTCTTCAGGTAACTCTTGCGCGTTTCCGACACCGGTTCCTTGACCACCGCGCTGAGCATGTCGTTGAGCCGGATCCGGAATTGGTCGAATGCCATCTCCTCGACCTTGCCGTCCTTGGAAACTAAGTCCGGCTCTTCGCCCGGAATGTACAGGCCGGCCCGCGCCGACTCTGCGACAGATCCCAAGAACACGGCAATGGCGATCACGGCTTTTCGCATTGTGGGTCTTCCGCAAGCTCCATTCCCAGATACGCACAGGTTTGGGCGGTCACGTCACAGCCGCCGGTCAAGTTCGTCAGCACGACCAGCGGCGTGTAGAGGATTCCCCAAGGCAATCCCCACCAGCCGAGAAGGAGCGAGACAATTGTATACGGCATGCCGCGTACCCAACCCCATTGCCCGCGCCGCAGGAAGCGGATGTCCGAAGGTCGGCGCAAGGTGATGAGCACGCACGAGATGCAATACTCGAAAAATACAAATCGGCCGCCCCGTTCGATCGCCTCGCGTAGTTCGACGTCGGTCAGTCCGTTTATTCCGTCTATGTGCATGCGAAGTGAACCATTTTCCGGCGCGGGTTTTGCTTCAACGTCAATCGTTGCCTTTCGCGTCCTATTTTACAGATAATTCGCCCACGGAGCGGGCAGCGTATGCCCGAGGAAACGGCAAGCGAAAGGTTCGGGAGCAGCCCAAATGGGCATGAATCATCCGGCACTGGTGCTCGAACTGGCGAAACTGGTCGATCGGCGGACGCATCGCCGCATCCAGGATTTGGAGATCGAGGTGGACCACGGCAGCGTGGTGATCAAGGGCCGGGCCGGCAGCTATCACGTCAAACAACTCGCTCAGCATGGAATTCTCGACGTCATGCCGAAGGTGCGGCTCGTCAACGCCATCGAAGTTTGGAACTAACTCTTCGCTTCAAATTCGCATGACACAGTCGTGGTAAGCCCGCCGCGCGCAGTAAACGCGCCCACCACTTTGCATTTTCGCGGTCTGCACGCCGCGACGAAATCATCCAGCAACCGATTCACCACCGTCTCGTAAAAGACTCCTTGATTGCGAAACAGTTGCAGGTAGACCTTCAACGATTTCAACTCGACGCAGGTCTTCTCGGGCGTGTAGGTGAACGTAATCGTGCCGAAATCGGGCTGGCCGGTCTTCGGGCAGACACTCGTAAACTCGGGGCAGACAATTTCGATGGTGTAATCGCGGCCGGGACTGGGATTGGGGAACGTCTCCAACTGATCGGCCTTCGGCTCCGCAGGCATGGCTGCTCCTATCCAGAGCGAACGGCAAGTTCAGGCCCACCCGTAGCCGCAGGCTTTAGCCTGCGATTTGCGCCGGACGCAGGCTAAAGCCTGCGGCTACGGATAGTCTGCTCCTATCCAGAGCGAACGGCAAGTTCAGGCCCACCCGTAGCCGCAGGCTTTAGCCTGCGATTTGCGCCGGACGCAGGCTAAAGCCTGCGGCTACGGATAGTCGTCTTTTTGCCGCTCGCTCAATTGCGACAATCTCATCGTAGGGCTTGCCAACGAGGCTTGGCAAGCGGCGGTGCGGTGCGGAAAATGCCACCATGAATGCCAAGCCACCTGCCCGTGCGGTCGTTTTATTGAGCGGCGGACTCGACAGCGCGACGGCGCTTGCCTTGGCCCGCAGTCAGGGCTTTGAGACCTACGCGCTGAGCTTGGATTACGGACAGCGGCACCGGATCGAATTGGATAGCGCCGCGGCGACTGCCAAATCGCTCGGTGTTGTCCGACACGTCGTGGTGAAAATCGATTTGCGCGCGATCGGCGGCTCGGCCCTGACCGACGCGATTGACGTGCCTAAAGATCGCGATCCGGCTGCAATGGGCGAAGGCATTCCGGTAACTTACGTTCCAGCGCGCAACACGATCCTGCTGAGCCTGGCGCTGGGCTTCGCCGAGACGGTCGGCGCGTTCGATCTTTTCATCGGCGCCAACATCCTCGACTATTCGGGCTACCCCGATTGCCGCCCGGAGTTCCTGGCCGCGTTCGAGAAGTTGTCGAACCTCGCCACCAAGGCCGCGATCGAGGGCAGCGGGCAATTCCGCGTGCATTCGCCGCTGGTGCAAATGACCAAGGCCGAGATCATTCGCCTGGGAATGACTCTGGGCGTCGATTATTCGCTGACCTTGAGTTGCTATGACCCCGATTCACGGGGACGTGCTTGTGGCAGGTGCGATTCGTGCCAGCTCCGACGGAAGGGATTTGCCCAAGCAGAAGTTCAGGATCCAACAGCATATCAAACACAAAGAGCCACGGATGAAACACAGCGCGGCACAGCCGCAACCGAAGGGAAGAATGATGATTGCTCCCCGGAGTGGATTGATGGTTCGCAGCCTCGATCTAATCCAAAGGAGCAACCATGAAGTCCTTTCTACAACGATTCGGCGCGGTCGTCCTTGGG
>JBGQCZ010000166.1:0-8940 GCA_041495645.1 Gemmataceae bacterium
TGCTTTCCATGTTGTGGAAACCCAGCCCCCACTGTTTGAGGTTGTTGGAACATTTCATTCGCGCGGCCGCCTCGCGGATCTTTTGCACCGCGGGCAGCAAGAGACCAATCAAGATCGCAATAATCGCGATGACCACCAGCAACTCGATCAGGGTGAACGCGACGCGCTCACGAGTTCGGGAGAGGGACATGGGGCACTCCAAAAAAAGAGAACAAGAGCCAGATTGGATTCATTGAGTGTAACCGAACGAAATCGCCGGTGTCCACTGAAAAAGCGAAGAGTTTTTGATGTTGAATCGGCGAATCTAGCGGATCGGTGCAAATCGAGCGACGATCGCTTTGGCCGTTCGCAATCCATCCACGGCAGCGCTGACGATGCCCCCCGCGTATCCAGCGCCTTCGCCAACAGGATAAAGACCGACGAGCCCTGGCGATTCGCGGCTCGGTTCGTCGCGTGGCAAGCGAACCGGCGAACTGCCCCGTGCTTCGGGCGCAGCCAAAACGGCATCGGCAAGAAACTTCCCGTGCCAGCGCCGGTCCAAGATGGGTAGGCCGTGCCGCACCGCCTCGGCAACTAGCGGCGGTAGGAGCGCCGCCAGATTCGCCGAAACGCCGCCGCGCGGATAGCTCGTCGTCGGCACGCCGCCCGTCATGCGGCCGGACATAAAATCGCCGGCCCGCTGCACCGGGCAGCGATATTCACCCCTGCCAAGCTCGAATGCGCGTTTTTCGTATTGTTGCTGAAGCCGCATCCCAGCCAGCACATCGGAGCCGCCGAACGCGTCCGCCGGAATCGTCACCACCAGTCCGCTGTTGGCCCAAAATGAGTCGCGTTTGGACAGACTCATGCCGTTCGTGCAGAAATAGCCCGCTTCGGATACGCTCGGAATGATATAGCCGCCCGCGCACATGCAAAAGGTGAACAGGTCGTGCCGCCCGTGCGCCACCAGCGAGTAATCCGCCGAGCCAAGTTTGTCTTCAAGACGGCGCGAGCCATATTGCACGCGATTAACCAATTCTTGCGGATGCTCGATGCGAACCCCGAATTGAAATGGCTTTTGCACCATCGGCACACCGCGCCGCTCAAGCATGGCATAGGTATCGCGGGCGCTATGGCCGATCGCCAACACGACGATTTCCGTCGCGATGAACCCCGACGACGTGCCGACGCCGCGCACTCGGCCATCGGAAACATCCAGATCTTCCACTCGGCAATCGAAGCGGACCGCCCCGCCCATCGCCTCGATTCGCTGGCGCATCGCCTTGACCACCGCCGGCAAACGATTGCTGCCCAGATGCGGGCGATGTTCGTACAGGATCGACGGCTTGCCTTTGCACTCCGCGAATAATTCGAGTACGCGCTTTACGTCCGGACCGGAAAGCCGGCAGGTAAGTTTGCCATCGCTGAATGTGCCCGCGCCGCCTTCGCCAAACAGGTAATTGCTCTCGGGCAAGAACGGGCCGCCTTCGTCAAAGACCTTCACGTCGCGGATGCGGCGGCCGACGGGCGGACCACGTTCGAGCAAGAGAGGCCGATAGCCTTGTTGGGCGAGAAAGAAAGCGGCCGCAAGTCCGCCCGGCCCGGAACCCACGATCACGGGGCGGTGCGCCAGTGGCTTCTCCCCAGACGGCGGCATGGCGAACGGCGGTTCGGCGTAACGCTCGACCGAAATACGAGGGGGCGATTGTCGCAATACGATTTCTTCGTCCGGGACATGAACTTCAGCGCTATAGACGAATTCAATTGCCTGCTTGTCGCGCGTGTCCAGACTCTTGCGGAGAACGCGCCACGAAAGCAAATCCGCAGCTGGGATTCCGAGCGCTTTGGTGATTCGCGCGGGCAGAGCGATTTCCGGCTCGTCGATCGGCTGCCTGAGGTTGGCGACGCGCAGGGGCATCGGTCAATTCCGCTTCTTGATGTCGCTCGCCGTGAATTGCACGCCAATCACCCCAGTCACCGAGTATTCCTTGCCGTGAAACTCGGCCAAGCCGTGCCGCAATTGCACCCGCCAGAGCAATTGTTCGCTCGGTTTGCATTCCCTGAGCGCCAGGTTCGCGGCTTGATCGCCGGGATCAGTGCAAATCACGGTGTGTCGTTCGTCGCCCGGCTTCAAGGGAGTGTCGTCGTACTCCTGGCCGTCGATGTACTTTCGCTTGACCTGCTTCCAATCGATGGCCAGAAAGTCGATTGGCCCGCCGTAGTATTTGCGGGGACCAATTTCGAGCATCCCATACGGCTTCGCGCTGCCTTGCCGCGGATTGTAAAGCCGGTCGAAGAACGGATCGGTCGGACACACTTCGATCTCGGAGGAGACGTTTTTGATCCGCAGATGAAGGATTAAGGCCTCGCCACTTAACTGTTGCAAATTAACTTGATTGTTTTGCGCGACGGTGCGCTCCTTGAGCTTGCCCTGTTCGACCCGTTCCGGCGTCACTTCCAAGTCGCCGATGCGCAATGTGTCTTTCAGCTTGACCTTCAGCTTGTCCGGCATGTTCGCATCGGGGTTTGGCATTTTGGGCAACGTGGTCGAGAATTGGCGGCGGACCGCCGGGTCGAACTGCCCGCGAATGTCGGGAATGTTGGCGAACGGGTGTTCGCCCTCGGCGGCGCCGCGAAACTTGATGAAATAGTACCCGGCCAGCATGGTCATGAGGACCGAATACGGTCCAAGAATGGCGAGCATGAGGCTGGAAAACCGACGCTGTTCGCGACTCGGACCGGGCCGGCGAATTTGCGGCGCTTCGATGTGGGCATCGTCCGCGTAAGCGGGCTCGCTCGGCGCGTCCGCGGCATGCCATCCGGTTGCCGCAGGGACCGGCTGCCATTCGTCGACGGCCGGCGCGGCGGGTGGGGGCGCTGGTTCAGGGGCCGGCTCCGGACTTGTCCAACTCACCGGCGCGGTTGCCGGTTCTGTTGCAGCCGGCGGTAATTCCACGATTGGATTCTGCGGCGCGGAAACTTCCATCGTCCCATTTGACGTCGGCGGCATGCCCGGTGCGAATGACGCGAAGTTTGATCCGGGCGGATCTGAAGCTACGGGAGCAGGCGTGATTGGCGGGCCATCGGGGATCTCGACCTTGGGCGGTCGTGAACCGAATACGTCTTCGTCCTGCACTTCGCCAAAAATGCTGTCGTGATCTTCCTGCTTGGGCTGGTCGAAGGAGATGATCGCGGAAGAGCCCTCCGCCGCGGATACCGAGACGGCCGCGGCTTGTTGCTCCGGCATCGATGCTGGGGCAATGATGACCTGCCCGCACGTCGGGCATTGAACCTGCTGGCCCAGCAATTCCAAGCCAACGGCCATCAAGTTGGTGCAATGGGGGCAGGAGAAGGTGAGGGTCTGCATGGGTCGCTGGGGCTCGGGGAGTACCGGGACTATGCCTGCAAGTTTGGCCGAACATTACCGTTATATCACGCGATTACGATCTCGGCGCGTTCACCGACCTCAACTCGGGTCATCGCCTATAGTTGCGGTATGAGTTCCGCGCCCAGCTCGGCCCGGCTGCCCTGGCCCAACGTCTTGAGTCTGCTAATCGTGGCAGCGTTGGCCGCTATGTGGTGCCGCGCGCCGACCGATCTCGACTATTGCTGGCAAATCCGCACCGGCCAGCGAATTCTCGCTAATCACGAGTTCCGCCAACCCGATCCGTTCAGTTACACAATCGCTGGAAAGGAACTGCCGGATCACGAATGGCTATACGAAGTCCTCTTGGCGTTGGTTTGGAATCACCTCGGCTACGGCGGACTCAAACTCATTCGCGTGGCCTTATATGTCGCCCCTATCGCGATCTTGGCCTGGCAACTACGCGGCCGCAATGTTCCGCGATACGCCGTCGCACTCACGGTAGCGTTTTGTTTGTTTGCCTTGTTCTACTTCGAGCGATTGCGGCCGCTGGTGTGCAGCACCATCTGTTTGCAACTGGTCGCCGGTTGGTTGCACGATCATTGCCGCGGCCAGCGCCCGCTCGATTGGAAGCTGCCGCTGACGATGTTGTTGTGGGCCAATCTTCACCCGGCCGTGATCATGGGCCAGGCGCTCATTCTCGGGGCGATCGGCTGGCACGTGGCGGCTTTCGGCTTTCGGCAATCGGCTATTGGCGACCGGCGACTCGTCGTCTCACTGGTGATTTGGGGCGGACTGGGTTTGCTGGCTACGCTGGCTTCGCCGGCGCCGTCGGATCGGCTTCTCTACCCGTTTTCGCCCGAATTAAGGCACTCGGCGCAGCAGATGTTCGAGGAAATCAAGTCGCCCTTCCGCCATCTTGGGCGCCCGCCATTTGTCGTCGAGATGCTATTGCTGCTCGCCGTGGTGTATGCGGTGGTCTTATTGCTTCGGCGGCGCGAGCTAATTGGCTGGGAATGGGCATTATTCGCCGGCGTCAGCGGTCTGTTTCTGATGGCCATTCGCAGCGCCGGCGATTGGTTGATGGTCGCTTCCGCGCTCGCCATTCCGCAAATCGGCTCGCTATTGTTACGGGGCGCGAAATCCAATCGCTGGCGAAAGCTGGTGCGCCCGGTGATTCGCTTCGAACGCGGAATCAAGCGAATCATGAATTCACCGTTGTTCCGTTTGCAGCCGATGTGGCCGGCGCTCGGGTTCGTGCTTCTTACCGTAATCTCGTTGATCCCGTGGGGCAAACTGCTGCCTAACCACGAACGCGCCGATTGGCCGACAGAGGCGGCGGACTGGATCGAAAGCGGCGGGTTGCCTGGGCATGGGCCGTGGATGATCTTCAGCGGCTACAACGAAGGATCCTATTTGATCTGGCGCTTTGACGGCCGCGTCAAGGTCTACAGCGATACGCGCGGCTTCTATTACCCCGGCGAATTCCTGGACGATAGCTATTCGCTGCCGCGCGCCGTGGGTGATTGGCCCGCCCGCCTCGACCGCGTGTTGGCCCAGGGAACAGACTACTTCTTGCTCCCGGTCCGCGATCCGCAGGGCCTGTCCTACCGCCTTTGGGACTTGCTGGCCCCGCACATTCCGCACCCGCTGTATCGCGACGAGAAGTACGCCATCGTGACGGCCGCTCAAGTCAAGGAAGCTGCCAAGGCAGCGCTCAGCGCCGAAACAGCAAGCCGTTGAGTCAAATCTCGCGACAGTTGCTTGCATTTGAGCGCCAGGTCGGTTATCACCGATGGAGGCAATCACCACCTCTCCTGCCAAAGGACATTCAGCATGAACCGCACCATCCGTTCGATTCTGGCATTCGCCGCTCTGTTCGTAGTGTCCACGGTCGTTCGCGCCGAGGACAAACCCATCACCATCGAACTCAAGAAGTTCGAATTCAAGGTGCCGGAGAACCTCAAGGCCTTGTTCGGTCACGACGAAGGCGAGGGCAAGCTCTTTTTCTACACCAACGGCCCGGCCGTCGCGACCGTCGATATCCCGGCCGACGGTGAGTATGAAATCACCATCAAGGCCTCCTGCACCAAGGCGCTGAACGAATTCGCCAAATTCAAACTCTCGCTCAACGGCGAACTCGTCGGCAAGGAAACGGCCCTCACGGCGGAGGAAGAAAAAGAGTACAAGCTGACCGCGAAGTGCAAGAAGGGCGATGCCAAACTGTCGATCGAATTCACGAACGACGTTTACAAGGAAAACGAATACGATCGCAACTTGTGGGTCCATGCCGTCACTCTCAAGAAGAAATAACTCGGCTTGCGTTTCGCGCTCGCGTGACGCCACGAAGCGCCGAGCGCGAAACCCAAGACTCAACCCTCTTCTTCCTCCCTCAATTTGGCGAGCACGCCCAAATCCTCGAGCGTGGTCGTGTCCTGCGTCGTGGTCTTGCCTCCGGCCACGTCGCGCAGCAGACGGCGCATGATTTTGCCCGAACGCGTTTTGGGCAGCGAATCGGTGAAGCGAATCTCGTCGGGCTTGGCCAACACGCCGATTTCTTTGACCACATGGTCCTTCAATTCCTGTTTGAGATCTTCGCCGGGCTTGATGCCGGCCCGCAACGTGACGAAACAGGCGATGGCTTCGCCCTTGATCTCATCGGGCCGGCCTACGACAGCGGCCTCGGCCACCTTCGGATGATGCACCAGAGCGCTTTCCACTTCCATCGTGCTGAGGCGATGGCCGCTGACATTAAGCACGTCGTCGACGCGGCCCATGATCCAGATGTAGCCGTCCGGGTCCATGCGAGCGCCGTCGGCGGTGAAGTAATTGCCGGGCACGCGGGTCCAATACTGCTGTTTGAAACGCTCGTCGTCGCCCCAAATGGTGCGCAGCATGCTGGGCCAGGGCTTGCGGATCACGAGCAATCCGCCGGTATTTCGCGGCACTTCGACGCCGTTGCCGTCCACGATCTCGGCGACGATGCCGGGCAAGGGACGCGTGGCGCTGCCGGGCTTGGTCGCGATCGCGCCGGGCAGCGGCGAGATCATGATCATGCCGGTTTCCGTCTGCCACCAGGTATCGACGATCGGGCAGCGGCCCTTGCCGATCATCTCGTGATACCACATCCAGGCTTCCGGATTGATCGGTTCGCCGACGGTGCCAAGCAAGCGCAAGCTCGATAAGTCATGCCGCTCGGGCCAATGATCGCCCCATTTGTTAAAGGCGCGAATGGCGGTGGGCGCCGTGTAAAACACGCTGACGCGATACTTCTCGATGATGTCCCAGAAGCGATCCTTTTGCGGAAAATCCGGAGCGCCCTCATACATGACCGTCGTGGAACCGTTGCAAAGCGGGCCGTAAACGGTGTAGCTGTGCCCGGTAACCCAGCCGATGTCGGCGCTGCACCAATAAGTGTCGTCGTCCTTGATGTCGAACACGAGGCGGTGCGAGTACGACACGCCGAGCAAGTAACCGGCCGTTGTGTGCAGAATGCCCTTGGGTTTTCCGGTGCTGCCCGATGTGTAAAGGATGAAAAGCGGATGCTCGCTGTCAAGTTCGTCCGGCGGGCAGACGGGGCTGGCGTTGGCCATGAGTTCGTGCCACCAGAGGTCGCGGCCGGCTTGCATTTCCACCGGTTGATTGCAGCGATTGTAGACGATGCAGTTCTTGACCGTGGGTGACTTGTCGAGGGCGACATCGACGTTTTGCTTGAGCGGGATGACTTTGCCGCGTCGCCAGCCGCCGTCGGCCGTGATGACCAATTTGGCCTGGGCATCGTTATTGCGTTCGGCCACGGCATCGGCGCTGAAACCGCCGAAGATCACCGAGTGCGTCGCTCCGATGCGCGCGCAGGCGAGCATGGCGACGGCGGCTTCGGGAATGAGCGGCATGTAAATGGTGACGCGGTCGCCGCGTTTGATGCCGATGCCCTTCAGCGCGTTGGCGAACTTGCACACTTCGCGATGCAAATCCTGGTAGCGCAACACGCGCGAATCGCCCGGCTCGCCTTCCCAAATCAGCGCGGCTTTGTTCCCGCGGCCCGCCGCAATGTGGCGATCGAGGCAATTGTAACTCAGATTGATCTTCCCGCCGACGAACCACTTGGCGAACGGGAGGTTCCACTCCAACACGCGATCCCACTTGCGGAACCATGACAGTGAAGCGGCTTGCTCGGCCCAAAAGCCTTCGGGATCGTCCTTCGCCTTTTTCCACATCGCTTCGTATTCGGCGAGCCTCTTGATGTGGGCCTTGGCTGAGAATTCGGCAGAGGGCGGAAAGGTGCGCGACTCTTTGAGCACGCTGGTAATGTTGGTGGAGGGAGAGGACATCGCGGCGGCTCCTCGGGCGGATTTCAACGGCAGGAAATTTGAGAGATTGTAAGCGGAATAGCGATACTCGGCGAGCAAAGCCTGTTTCAGGGCGTGCCACCCGGGTTTGAACCATGCCGTCTTGTTCAACTCGAATCCCAACATTTGGACTCTTTTGGACTCTTTGCCGGCGAGCGACGGGTCTCGAAATGATCGCAAGTTGTTGCCGCACCATTGGTTGGCCTTCTCCCCCGACGCCCTCAAAAACTTTGTTGAAAAAGTGGTTGAGTAGTGCGCGAGATAGTGCGCCGAGTAGAGCGCGAGGTGGTGCGCCGAGTAGAGCGCGAGGTGGTGCGCCGAGTAGTGAATCGAGTGAAGAGTTGAATTGGAGCGGTCGACCGTCCCAACCAGCAAGAATGGAATCAACTTGATCATGGCTTTCTCCCAGAAGTGAGCGCACCAAGAGCGCCGGGCCGAAATGGCACTGACAGCTTACGCTTGGCATTGGACTGATTGCAAAGTCAGCAGAGACGCCGCAGCAGCGCACGGATCAGGCCTTGTCCGTCGATCCAGCAGCATTTGATTGTGGTTGATTCGCGACTTTGGAAAGCAAAATGCAATCGAGATTCGGGAATTGCTGAAAGTCCTTGTCGATCGTAACGAGTTGATGCCCACCGGCAATGGCAAGCGCAGCAAGGAAAGCGTCCATCCACATTTTGGGCGAGGAGGTCGTGCGGCAGCCGAGCGCCTTCCAATGCGGATCCAATCCCGCCGGCTCATCGATTCGGGCGACCCGCGTATCGGCCAAGAGCCGCTCGTACAAAATCCCAAGCCTCGGCATTGCTGAGCGGCGGATTCCCGTATTGATTCATAACCGCCTGCGTCGTCAGCAGGCGCAAGAACGATTGTTGCGTGGCGCGGCAGAAAACGACGCCTTGCGGCGCGGTTTCCTTGGCGAGCCAGGCTTGGGCGGCGTCGTGAAAATCGTGCTTGGAAATGACCAGCGCGAGCCAGACGTTGGTGTCAGCGAGCTTCATCGTGCCAGGTCGCTTCTTGGTCTAGCAAGATGTCGGCCACGCGCTGTGGCGTCATGTCCTTGGCGGGATGTTGACACTCGATGAATGGAAGTCCCGTCTTGGGATGAACCTTGATCGTGGTTCTCGGCGAACCATTTTCCGCTTGAGGCGCACCGAGCCCTTGCCGCAACAACTCGGTTACCGTTTCCCTCAAGTCCTGCCCCCGATCGGCCGCACGGCGTTCGAGGTCGCGCACCAGATCGGCGGGCAA
>JBGQCZ010000167.1:0-8920 GCA_041495645.1 Gemmataceae bacterium
CAATGGCGGGGAGACCAGCCGCGATACGATCACCAACATCGGCGTCGTGCTTCCCTACCGCGTGCGCGCCGAGGACACGCCCGACGGAATGAAAGACCGCGTTTCGCTTGGGTCCATGCCCGGCCCGGTCCCTGGTCCTGGCCCCGGCCCAGGTCCTGGCGGCGGCGGTTCGAGCGGCACCTCGTCCGGCGGAAGCTGGGGTGCCTTTACTGGGACCGTCATGGTTGCGCCTAATCTGAAGGGAATTGGGCAAATTGGTTTTTCCGTTGAGCGACCAGAAAACGATGACAAGTACGGAAATGCGACGGTTAATTCTGACGATGTCGATCGGCTCTCACGGGTTACGAAGGGGATCCTCAATGTCATCGGCACGGTCCAGACCGAGCCGAGCCTCGGACCGGACGGGCAACCGGATGGCCTGGGTCGCAATGCCGATCATCTGCAATTGGTGGCCTTCGTTGGCTTCAACGGCGTGGCTCGAGCCCTTTCTAGGTTTGCCGTGGCGGCGATACCGGTGGGCGTGACGATGAAGTTCACCAAAACACTGCAAGGAGACGCACGAAAACGGAAATACATGGGCCAAGATGCACTTGCGTTTGAGTGGGGATCCAAATTCACATTCAGTTTTAGCAGCGACTCTGGTGACGCAAAAGATCTCGATCAAGTCGTCCAGAAAGAGATCATTAAGGTCACCGATGCAACCGGATTCTTCAAAAAAGATGTGATCACGGGAACGTGGTCGCCCGCGTATCTTGATGCAGCGGCAATTGCAGCAGGGAAGGAACTCGCGGACTTCCACACCCTTGCAATGTATACGAAGATCGTCCCATTACCGCTGACTGAACAACAGAAAAAAGACATCTTGAAGGCCATTACTGAGCAAGCATCAAAGGGGGGAGGAGCAACTCATGAACAGCATTTCTTGTTTTATGACTTGAGGACAGGAACCAAGAAAGTTGAAGACCTTACCGACGCAGATGGAAAGCCTGTCGCTAAATCTGGCTTCTCGATAAAATTTGAATTGGATCCTAAGAAGACACCAATCGTGCTAACCGTGACAAAGACGGCTGCGGACGTGGGTGAAGTGAAAAAAGGCATAATCACGGACGATGACGCCAAGCCAAAGGACGCCGAGCTCGTCTGGGGACCGAATGGCGGCAAATAGGCTCCACAAGGGGTGTCGATACCTGGGCACCAGTGAATCGGTTTTCGCAGCGAGACAATCACGTCAATCCGTCCTTGACAGCATCTCCGGTGCTGCTATGGTCGGGCGTAGATTTGGCCTCGCGACACTCGTTCCTTGCCCTTTGGCCGCATCGCTGGATACACTCCGGTCAGCGTCTTTCCCGGATCGCAGGTGGCGCAAGGAGAAAGCGATGGTTTCGTGCCTTAAAACGATTGGAATATTTGCGGCGATTGCGTGGGGATTGATGAATCAGTTTGGCCGGGCCGGGGAGCCGACGTTTGAGTTCAAGGATGCCATAATCACGGCAATCGAGCATGGACCCGTTATCATTCAAGTGGAGTTGGTTTATCGAGGAAGTGAGCGACGAGCCGTAGCGAATATCAACCCGCGTATTGTCGGGCCCTCGCATTGGCAAGAGAGACTTATCCTCGGAATCGGAGTCATCTCCGGCCAGGACACTTTGTCCACTCAAACTGTGTCGCCAGGCGAAAAAGTAACAAGGATCATCCCTTTGCATCGATACTACTCGCCCTTGCCTGCGGGCGATGCAGACATTCGCATAGACTGGAGCGAAGTCATCTTTCCGGACGCAGTCATTCGCGGAGAACCCGCAGGAGTGCAGAAAACGCCTTTGGCTTGCGACCAATGGAGCCAATCGCTTCGGGTGACCATTCAACCGGCAACGCACCAGTATTGGGTAGGTGTGGCTGAACGCTTGATGAAGATCCTTCGGAAACCAAATCGGTCGCAGGCCGATGTGGAAGTGGTGTTTGCACATTTCCCCTTGGAATTCAAGGACGAGCTGTTCGACGTTGTAATTCAGATGCTCGACTCTTGTGTCGACGGCGAATTTCAGGGTGAACTGATCGAATTGGTTGACGGTCTGTTGGCATCGGAACAGCACCGCGAACTCATCATCAAATACCTTCGGACGCCTTCGCCGCGAGCTGGGGCTGCATTTTTTCGCCGTGCCACCGAGGGCAAGGTCCGGTACTTCATGGAACCGCAAAGCTTGGGCAAGCTCGTAGCTGTTCCCAATATTTGGGTTCGCACCCTCGCTTGGGTCAGCGGCACCGCTACCACGCAGGATGATTTGGGCCGAGATCTTCTTCGCGAACTCCAGCACACTCCGCCCGCGCCAGATCCGGACAGGCTCAAACAGCTGGTGGATCGATTGGATTCCCCGTCTTTTAGATCCCGAGAACAAGCCGACAAGGAGTTACTTGGTCTCGGTGAAGGCAGCATTTCCTTTCTTGAAGCATCGCTCAAGCAATCTCTATCCGCCGAGCAGCGGCACCGGGTTCAGGGGTTGCTAGCGCAACTCTCGTTCCGGACGCGGGATCCACTTGCGATCGCGGCAATTCGTTACCTCGCGACGTTGCGATCGAGCCGCGCCAGAACGGCGCTACAGGCTTTGTCGCAAAACGTCTCGTCCAACTGGGTGGCAACGGAAGCTCAGGCTGCACTGGCGGCATCAGCTGGGCAAAAATAATCGGTGTCAAAAAATAATCGGTGTCAGTGGAGAAAAGAAACAACCGGTGTCAGAAATAATCGGCGCCAAATAATCGGTATCAGTCGTCATGCCGCGGTACACGATTGGACACGCGGTCGCGAAATGACTCTCACCGCCGGCCTTGGCCGCGCGAAGGTTTTTTCTTTCTTCCCGCGAAGGCCATTTCCGGTTTGTGTTCCTTCTTGTGGATCACCGCCGGGCCTTTGTAGTCGAAATCCTGCAGGTGTTTTCGCGGAATCTGCTTGCCCATCTGGCGCTCGATGCGCGAAAGCAAGCCCTGTTCCTCGGGCGAGACTAGCACGAGCGCGTCGCCTTTGTCGCCGGCGCGGCCGGTGCGGCCGATGCGGTGGATGTATTCTTCCGGCACGTTGGGCACGTCGAAGTTTACCACGTGGGTGATATGGCGCACGTCGAGCCCGCGGGCGGCGATGTTGGTCGCCACCAGAACCGGAAACTTCTTGTTCCGGAAATCCTGCATCGCCTTGTTCCGCTGGCTTGGGCTGCGGTTGCTGTGCAGTTCCGCAACGCCAAAACCGGCGATGTGCAGCGCCTTTGCCAGTTTGCGTGCCCCGTTCTTCGTTCGGGTGAACACCAGCACCGACGGCATTTCCCATTGTTCCAGCAGATGCAAGAGGATCGCGGCCTTGCGGTGGGCGGGCACGGGAAAGGCCGTGTGCGTGACATCGTGAGCGGCGGTGCCGGGCTGGCCGATTGCTACCGTGATCGGATCGCGCAGGATTGACCGGCACAAATGGGCGATCTCCGGCGGCATCGTCGCGGAGAACAGCAGCGTTTGACGCTTCATCGGCAAGCGGCCGATGATTCGTTTCAGGTCGGGTAGGAATCCCATGTCGAACATCTGGTCGGCTTCATCGAGGATGAGCGTTTGTAACTTGCTGAAGTTAGCGGCGCCGCGCGTAAGTAGGTCGAGCATGCGGCCGGGCGTGGCGACCACGACCTCGACGCCGGCACGCAGGGCCTTTTCTTGCGGGAACGAATTCGCTCCGCCGACTACGAGTGTCGAGCGCAACGGCGTGCTGGCCGCGAGGCCACGGCAGACCGCGTCAATTTGGCCGGCGAGTTCGCGCGTAGGAGTAAGGACCAAAGCGCCGGTCGCGCCGCGCGGGCGTTCGAGCAGGTGATTCAGCACCGGCAGCAGGAACGCGGCGGTCTTGCCGGTTCCGGTCTGAGCGGTGCCGACGACGTCGCGCCCGGCCTTTACAGCCGGAATCGCCTGAACTTGGATCGGGGTTGGATTGACGTAACCGAGCTTGAGGACGTTGCGCACAAGGGCGGAGGACAAACCGAATTGTTGAAAAGGCATCAAATTCTCACGGAACACAAAACGAACAGTCTGACACAGCAATCATTGTAGCGAGTTGTCGGCAAATCACCAAATTGAGCGGCGCATGAGTCTGTAGTGGCCCGCTTCAGCGGGCTCGGAAAACACCGCCTAAAGGCGGTCACTACAAACCAAACTGAGACATTACCCGAAATTGAGATCTTCGATTACGAAGCAGGCGTGTCTTGCGGCAGTTCTTTGCTGCCGACGATGGTCATGTTCAAACCGATTTGCACCGAGACGGGCTTGCCATTGATCTCGACCGTAACTTTACCATTGGCGTACCAGCCGAGCGAACCGGTGGAGAATTCTTTCACGTCCGCGAGAATCGGGGTTTCGCCGATCATGACCTTGATGGCCTTGGCGTTGCCTCGGAATTCCTGGCGGGTGATGGAGCAATGCGTCTTGGCCATGACGTCTCTCGAAAGCGATGTGGGTTGGTACGTTGCGGCATCTTACCGCCGTGCGAACATCCGGCAAGTGCGCTTGCTATAATGCCCGGATGATCCAGTCCAACCGCGTCGCCTTGCAACTCTGGCACGAGCAATTCGCTTCGCCGCCGGCGCCGATCACCGGGGCCGAGATGCGCGCTCGCGGTTGGGACGCGGTCGATGTCGTTTTCGTCACCGGCGACGCCTACGTCGATCATCCGAGCTTCGCGATGGCGATTCTTCATCGCGTGCTGGAGGCGGCCGGGTTCCGCGTGGCCATGCTCAGCCAGCCGGATTGGCATTCGTGCGAACCGTGGCGGCAATTCGGCAAGCCGCGGCTGTTCTTCGGCGTGTCCGCCGGCAACATGGACTCGATGATCAACCATTACACGGCAAACAAAAAAGTCCGCAACGACGACGCCTATTCGCCGGGCGGCCGGATCGGCTTGCGGCCCGATCGCGCCACGCTCGCCTATTGCCAGCGCTGCCGCGAAGCGTTTCCGGGCGTGCCGGTAATCGCGGGCGGAGTCGAGGCGTCGCTGAGGCGCTTGGCCCATTACGACTATTGGAGCGACACCGTCCGCCGTTCGATTTTGCTCGACAGCAAGGCCGATCTGGTCGCGTACGGAATGGGTGAGGACGCGATTGTCGAGATCGCCCGGCGGCTGGCGGCGAGGCAGTCGGTAAAGGATTTGCGCGACATGCGCGGGATTGCCTATGCATTGGGCGCGAGCGAGTCCGTGGGTTTCGGAGCCCGAAGCGTAAGCGAGGGTGGGGCAACTCGCCTCGCTTACGCTTCGGGCTCCGAAGTAATCCTTCCATCGTTCGAGGAAGTGAAGGCCAACAAGTTTGCGTTTGCAGAAGCCACTCGTTTGATTCACGTGCACACGAATCCGTTGAATGCGGCCACGATGGTGCAATTCCACGATCGGCAGGCGGTGGTCGCCACGCCGCCGGCGCTGCCGATTTCCGAAGCGGACATGGACCGCATCTACGACCTGCCTTACACGCGCCGACCGCATCCGATCTACAAGGAAGCAATCCCCGCGTTCGAGATGATCAAGGACTCGGTGACGATCATGCGCGGCTGCTTCGGCGGTTGCACGTTTTGCTCGATCACCGCCCATCAGGGCCGAATCATTCAATCGCGCTCGCAGAGTTCGATCCTGAAGGAAATGAAAAAGCTGGCGGCGGACCCGGAATTCGCGGGCGTAGTGAGCGACATGGGCGGACCGACCGCCAACATGTACCAGATGCGCTGCACCAAACCCGAAGTCGAAAAGATCTGCAAGCGCTTGTCGTGCGTACACCCCACCATTTGTAAGCTCCTGGGAACCGATCACGGCCCGCTCGTGGACTTGATGCGGAAATCACGCGAAGAACCGGGCATTCGCAAGGTGCTGGTTTCGAGCGGAATTCGCATGGACCTGGCGCAATTATCGAACGAATATGTCCGCGAACTGGCGGCGCATCACGTTCCGGGGCGCCTAAAAGTCGCGCCGGAACACACCGACCCCCGCGTGCTCGACGTGATGAAAAAACCCGACATCGACAACTTCGACGCCTTCGCCCGCAAATTCAAGAAGGCATCCGAGAAGGCCGGCAAGCCGAAACAGTTCCTGGTGCCGTACTTCATCGCCAGCCATCCCGGTTCGGACCTGAACGCGATGATCGACCTGGCTGTCTACCTCAAGCGCAACGGCTACAAGCCCGATCAGGTGCAGGACTTCATCCCCGCCCCGTTCGACGTCGCCACCTGCATGTACCACACCGGAATCGATCCGTTCACGAAGAAGCCGGTGCAGGTGGCGAAGAACCTGCGCGACCGCAAACTCCAACGAGCGCTCATGCAATTCTTCAAGCCGGCGAATTATTTCGACGTCCGCGAGGCCCTGCTCCAAGCCGGCTGGAGTGATTTGATCGGCAACGGCTG
Source organism: Gemmataceae bacterium (assembly GCA_041495645.1). Lineage (GTDB taxonomy): Bacteria > Planctomycetota > Planctomycetia > Gemmatales > Gemmataceae > JBGQCZ01. The sequence goes on from JBGQCZ010000167.1 coordinate 6,406, forward strand.
CGATGCACTCATTCCGACCAACCCACCCAAAGAAGCGCTGCTGGCCAAACGCAACCGCGCCAACCGCGACTTGAAAGACCAAGATCATTATCACACGGTGCCAAACCCGGCGACGAAGAAGGGTTATCGGCCGGGAAGAAAATCGCACAGCCGGCAGACGCGAGGCAAGGAATAGAACGCGGATGACGCGGATGACACGGATTTGCGCGGATCAGAATGATGCATTTTCTGATCAGCGCAAATCCGTGTCATCCGCGTTCTATGTTCGACTCGACTAACGAGGGGATTGTGACTAACCTCAAGTTCCCGATTCCTGCCGATCAAGCCAACCAGACCATGGCCGCCATTGTTCGCGCTCATCTTTCCGGCCATTCGTGGAACGACATCCGCAAGCTCATCGCCGCTCGCCATGTGCAAATCAACGGCGAGCTTTGTCTCGATCCGGCCCGACGTGTCAAGGAAGGTGAAACGATCACGGTTCTGAAAAAACCGCTGCCGGTTCCCAAGGCACATCGCGATGAACTCGTCATTCGCCACGTGGACGATCATGTGGTCGTGGTCGAAAAACCGTCCGGCATCAACACGGTGCGGCACCCGTCGGAATTGCGTTGGGACGCCAAGCGCCGGGCTTTGTCGCCGACACTTCAAGATCGGCTGCAACTGGCCATCGCCGCCCGATTCATGTGCAAAGCCCATGAATTGCCGCGGCTGCGCATCGTGCAGCGGTTGGACAAGGAAACCAGCGGGTTGGTGGTGTTCGCCCGCTCGGCGTTGGCCGAAAGCGGCCTTGGGCGGCAGTTCAAGGCACACACGGTCGTGCGGCGGTACTTCGCGCTGGTGTCGGGGGCCGCATCCGCACAGACGATCCGCACCTTTCTTGTACCCGATCGCGGCGATGGCAGGCGCGGCAGCACCACGTTGCCCAATGTCGGCAAGGAAGCGATCACACACGTTGAGGTTGTCGAGGAGTTCCCGAGATTCACGCTGTTGTCTTGCCGGCTGGAGACGGGCCGCACGCACCAGATTCGCATTCACCTCGCCGAATCCGGCCATCCGGTTTGCGGGGAGAAGGTCTATTGCCGTAAGCCAAACGGGGAAATTGTCGCGGATGAAAGCAATTCGCCGCGGCTGTTCCTGCATGCCGCCGAGTTGGGGTTTCGCCACCCGGTGACCGAAGTAGACGTGCACTGGGAAATGCCGCCGCCGCCCGAACTCGCGGACGTGTTGGCGCGATTGCGGTGAACATAGCGAGCCGTCGGGCTTGTCCCGGCGGGATAAACCCGCCGGCTCGCTTTTCCTTTCATACAACATCGCCACGCTGGTTTCTTCTCTCTCGCGAGGCCCCTCCCATGTTGCACACCCGCTGGTTTGGCATCTGCCTCGTTTCAATGCTCGTCGCATTGCCGTTAGCCGCCGAAGACAAGGACGGCTTTGTGCCGATGTTCGATGGCAAGACGCTTGACGGCTGGGTCAACGTCAACTGCCACCCCAGCACCTTTTACGTGAAGGACGGCGAGATCATTACCACCGGCACGCCCACCGGTTATCTGCGCACCGCCAAGCAGTACGAGAACTTCATTGCCGAATTCGACTGGATGCACGTGAACAAGAAGGAAGTCGGCAACTCCGGCTTCTTTGTCTGGTGCGATCCGCTGCCCGCCGTCGGCACCGGCTATTCTCGCGGCATCGAAGTGCAGGTACTCGTCAACCTGGAGTACAAGAACAAGAAAGGTGAAATCACGGCGACGAGCCACGGCGATTTATTCAGCATTTGGGGCGCTCGCTGCAAGTCAGACCGCCCGCACCCCGACGGCTGGGAGCGCTGTTTGCCGAACGAGAATCGCGCCAAGGGCGGCGGCGAGTGGAATCATTACAAAGTGGTTGCGAATGACGGTGTTCTCAAACTGGAAGTCAACGGCAAGGAAGTCTCCGGCGTCAGCCAGTGCACGCCGCGCAAGGGCTATCTCGCCCTGGAATCCGAAGGCGCCGAGTGCCATTTCCGCAATCTCAAGATCAAGGAATTGCCTAGCACCAACCCGAAGCCGGAGGAGATTTGCAACGTCGATCAGGGCCATCTGTTGATGTTCAACGGCCTGGATTTGGCGGGTTGGAAGGCGGAGAAGGATGCTTGGAAGGCAAACGACGGTGTGCTAAGAGCAATGGGCAAGCCACCGATCGAATCGGAGAAAAAATACGGCAAATTCGAGTTTCAATTCGACTGGAGAGTGCCGGCGAAATCTGAAGACGATTTTGCCTTCTCCGCGCTCAAACAGCGGGTTTCGGTCAATCCAAAAACGGGTGCGACAACTTTCGAGGCTGGGACTCATCCTTGGCAGGGGCATACAAACAAGATTGAGATGGCGAAACCGGGTGGCTGGATGCGAACAACGGTCGCATTTGACGGCACGAGCTACACCGTCCACACCAACGGGAAACTGATCATCAATCTGACCACGACCGAACAACCGCCTTCGGCGCCGATCGTGTTTTACCCTGTCGCCGGGCTGGAATTGCG
>JBGQCZ010000168.1:0-8883 GCA_041495645.1 Gemmataceae bacterium
AGCCAACCCGGACCGCCCGACAGTAACCGTGGACCACCCGACGCACCAATCCAACTGCCAATCCAACTGCCAATCCAACCGCCATTCCAACTGGCGTTTCAACTGGCATTACAACCACCACCACCACTTTCCCAACGATTTGTGTGAGGGCGTCGGGGGAGGGATGGAACTTGGCCTGGAGTAAGGAGTTGGGGCCAAAACCCGAACAATACCGCACACGGCCGATAGTTTGGTTTAGTTTGGTTTTGAGTTGTTTTTGTAGTTTGGTTCGAGGGTCGACAGAATGGGTTTCTGGCTCAAAGTGCGCCGCCTGTCCGGCTTCCACTGTGTTTTCCCGAGAAAAACCACAGGAATTCGATTCCTGCCGGGGGTACTTGATTTCGACCGCGTTTGACCGGGTCGCCTTCCTGGCTTAGGTTTCCGACGGGCCTGAACATTCCGTCCGAGACTTGAACATGAACTGTCCCGGCTGCGGCGCGGCCATGCAAGTCGTGGGCAATCGCCAGCACTTTCACTGCGATTATTGCGGAGCAAGTCACTTCCCCGAGGAAACCAACGAAGGCGTCGCGCTGCTCGGCGAGAAATCCACCAGGTCTTGCCCGGTTTGCAGCGTGCCGATGGGAAAAGCGCAGATCGAAGGCGAAGAGATTCGCTACTGCGAGAAGTGCCGCGGGTTCTTGGCGACGAACGACACTTTTGGCCGCATCGTCAACAAGCGGCGCGCCCTGCACGGCCCGAACGAACAAATCACCGAACCTTTTGATCCGGCGGAATTGAAACGTCAACTGCGCTGCCCGTCTTGCGGAGGGCGAATGGAAGCGCATCCGTATTTCGGCGGCGGCAACACCGTGGTCGATACCTGCGAATGCTGCCATATGATTTGGCTCGACGCCGGCGAGCTCGCCATCATCGAACGTTACATCCCGCACGTGACCTGTCTCGACCCGGTGGCGCCGATTACCGACGAATCGCTGCCGGAGAATGCGCTCCTCACCTAACGCGGCCAATTCAAAAGATGAATCGCGAACGGAACAACCTGCCCGCTGGCTTTCGTCTAACGGGCGGACGGCTAAGCGATGACGGCGTTACCGAAGCCGCCGCGTTCAAACGTGCCGTGCGAATCGCTTCGGCCTCCGTGCTCGTAATCGTGAACACTCGGTGGCCCTGGAGAAGCCGGAAAAGCTCCATGTGCTCGTCACTCAATCCGGACAGCACCAGCCGTGCCGAGCGAGCGAGCAGCAATTGCCGGCACTGAAGCAGACAACGATAGAAAGCGGCCGGTAACCATTCGATCAGGCCCAGGTTGATGACCAGTGTCCACCCTTTCGGTAGATCGTCCACGGCCATTTCGCGGATCTCGCGGAAGAGCGGGCTGTCTTCAATGTCCGCGTCTTCGTAGAGAAACTTCCGCAAATCGGGGCGCGTGAAACGCACCACGCGCACGCCGTATCCGGCCCGTTCGACGATCAGATTCTCGCTCACATGAATTCGCATGATCCGCTCCTCATGTTGAATCGCCGGCACATTCGGTCACTCGGCCCGCCGCTCGATGCCCACGATGGTGAAGTCGTCTTCGAAGTCTCTTCCGCCACGATGCTCGGCGGCGCGAGCCACCAGCCCGCGTACGGCCGCGCCGAGGGAAAGGACGGCAAATTTCCCAAGTTCGACATGCAGCCGGCGGCGTCCAAATGGCTGACCGGTCTTGTCGCGCGCCTCCCACAGGCCGTCCGTGACCAGCAACAGCCGTTCGCCGGGTTCGAGTTGCCAGCGGACCGTTCCGTAGGTTTCGCCGGGATCGACACCGAGCGGCAAACCCGTCGCAGCCGCGTCCGCCGCGGTCACACCGCCGGCCGGGCGGACACGCATCGGTGCTTCATGGCCCGCCGACGCCCAACTCACGCGGCCGCGATCTTCAAGCGACAGGTACACGCCGGTCATGAACAAATCGGGCGGCATCAGGTCGAAGAGAAGCCTCCCGGCGGCGGTCAGGGTCTCGCCAGGTTCACAATGCATGCCGGGATGCGAGCGGAACACGGCCCGAGCCGTAGCGGCCAGCAAACTGGCGGCCGGCCCGTGTCCGGCGCCGTCGCCGACAAACACCCCTGTGCGCCCGCCGGGCAGCGCGAAGAAATCGTGATAGTCACCCGTCGCGGTGTAGGCCGGTTGATACGCCAGCGCCAACTGATAGCCGGCTACTTGCGGCGCGATTTGCGGTAACATGCGTCGCTGAGCGCGGGCCAATCGGGCCAACTGCTCGACGGCGTTGGTGGTTTCCGGCCGCACGGCCGCGCGGGGGCGCACTCCATTTCGGATCAGGAACATGGCACACCTGCTTAGGAAGCGTTGGTCGCGCTGCCACACCGAGTGGGCAGCGTTCTAATCGCCGTTGAATTGTCTGAGAGGGAATGCAACGAGAAAGGCGTTTTGAAACATGGAAGCGCGGGCAGAACCGATTTTTCTGAATTCAATCCAATTCCAGGCCGGATGCCCGCAGCTTGCGGCGCAGGCGGCTCTTGTGGACGCGGAGGCTGTTGGCGTCAACGCCGAGAACCTGCGCGGCGTCGTTCGTGCCGTGTCCCTCCAAGTACAGCCGCAATAGCTGGCGGTCGAAATCGTTCAGTGTTTCCAGCAAGTCCTGCAGTTGTTCGGCCGCTTTGGCGGCACGTCCCGGCTTGGCTTTTTGAAACACCAAATTCTGAAGTTCCAGAAACTCTTGCCCGCGTTTCAGCCGCGCGGCTTTCCGCGCCACCTTGCGCTTAATCATGGTCACGGCCAGGGCGACCAGGTCTTGCGGGCCGTCAAATGTGAATTTGTTCTTGCGCAGGCTCATGAGCAGGCTGCGATGAACCGACTGGACCAGGTCCATCGAGTCGAAGGTGGAGCGCATCTCCGGCCCCAAGCGGCGGCGGGCGACGCGCAGAATCTGCGGCTGGTATTCCTCGACCAGTGCCGTCATGGCCTCCTGGTCGCCTTCGCGAGCGCGTTCCAAGGTCGCGGCGAATTTTTGATCGTCCATGGCGGTGAGCTCTGTCAGTGCAGGCGTCGCGTAGATCAGTCTAGCGGTACTTCTTCGCCTCTTTCCGAAAAAACCCCGAATCATTGTTTCAAATCGACTCGTTCACGACATTACTTTCGTGGTCCACATAAAGCGACCTACGCGGAGTCCACGACTCGTTCCATGCGGGAGGCATCACCGATGCTGAAAGAACCCTCCTGCGCGGCCGACCCTTGCGAACAGCAAACGGTTCGGATAGAGTCAACTCGCCTGATTCCAGGTCCAATTACGTCGATCCGGCACGGGGCCGAAGGGTCGCTCGGGGATACGTTCGTGGCTTCCAGCTTGGATTCCGACAGCCTGGAGAGTCATCTTCGCCAGGCGCTCGGCGAGATGGAGCGGCGCATTCATATCGGAGAGGACTGCCGCACCGAAGAGTTCTTCGCCACATTCCCGGCGCTCGCCGCCAACGTCAACACCGCTATCGAGATGATTTACGCCGAATTTGCTGCGCGGCGCGAAGCCGGGCAAAAACCGGCTCGCGATGACTTTTATCGGCGCTTTCCGCAATGGCAGGCCGAGCTGCGCATTCAGTTTGAAGTGGATGAAAAACTGGGCGACGATTTACCCAACGTACGCGAGGTGCAAATCACCGGCCCCGACGGCGCGCCGGAAATTTATCACGTGCTCAAGGAGATTTGGCGAAGCGCCAACGGCAACGTCGAAAAGGCGATCAACGTCCGCCTCAATCGCATTGACGCCGTGAAGACGCTGGTCAACGGCGATGGGGCCGATGTTGCCCGGTTTCGAGCCGGGGCGCGCGAACAGGCTCGGCTCCGGCACGATCACATTCTGCCGGTTTACCTGGTCGGGGAGACCGACGAGGGATCGCCTTGTTTCGCGATGGAGTTTGCCGACGGCGGCAGCCTGGCCCGGAAAATCGTCGGCAAGCCGCAACCGCCCAGCGACGCGGCCCGATTGGTTCAAACGCTGGCTGAAGCGATCGCTTACGCCCACCGCGAAGGCGTGGTCCACCGCGACCTCAAACCGGCGAATGTCGTACTAACCGCCGACGGCGCTCCCAAGATCACCGACTTCGGCCTGGTCCGACGCCTGGATGCCGTCGACGGCCCGAGCAAGACCGGCGATATCCTTGGCACACCCGAGTACATGGCGCCCGAGCAGGCCGCCGGCCGGACCGAGATCGTTGGCCCGCTTTGCGATGTCTATTCCCTCGGTGCGATCCTTTACGAACTCCTCACCGGCCGGCCCCCGTTTCTGGGCAAGACCGTCGTTGAAGTCCTCAACAAGGTCGTCAAGAAAGCCCCGGTTCGGCCCAGCCGGGTCGTTCGTGACGTCCCGCGCGGTTTGGAATCGATCTGCTTGAAATGCCTGGAGAAGAATCCGAAGCGGCGTTATCGCTCGGCGCAGGAATTGGCGGACGACCTTGGACGCTGGCTCGATAATCAGCGGCCAGCTGCTCATGGCCTGATTGCCCGCACCGATCGTATCGTTCGGCGGAACCGCCATGTCTGCATGGCGGCGGCCGTTCTCCTGGTGTTCGCAGTCGTGACGCCGGTTCTTGCATACGCGCTGAGCCCCGAGCGTGTCCGCGAACGGATCGAGCGCGATCTAGTGGCGGGCAAGGAAGTCGTATTGATCGACGACAAAGGCCCGCCTAAATGGCGCAGTTGGATGACCAGCGATGCAACGCAAATAGACGGAATCGCGGAGGACGGGACGTACTGGGTTGAAGTGGCGAACTTCAGCCTCGTGGAATTGGTACGAGATCCGCGAGTCTCATGTTTTCGCCTCAGTGCTGAGCTGCGCCACGACAAGACAGAGCCTCGGAGCGGTCAAGTGGGCTTGTACTTTGCGTATAGTAAGCATTCGACGGAACGCGGACTGGAACATTGCTTCATGTCCGTCGCCCTGAATGGACTAACGGACGAGAGATTGTTTCGTCGAAATCAGGCCAGCAATGAGGGCAATGAGATAAAACTCTCCGTCGGACGGTTGCACGACCCCAGCTGGGGCATGCGAAGAAGCGACCCAGGTAATAATGCGTATGTGCCGGTTAACGACGCCGACAAGGGCCTTTGGCGAAAGATCGAGGTGGAGGTCTCATCGGGGATGGTTCGATTCAGCGTTTGGCGCGACAGTAAGTTGGTTTCGGAAATCAGGACTGGGGAGGCGAACCGTCACAAAATACAGATATCCAGAAAATTCGTCAGTGTACCAGCGAAACAAGCGTTGACTGCTGACACAGCCGTAATGGAAATCGAACCCGAATTCGCGCCCCGAAGTCCGTTGGGGCTTTACGTGTTGCAGGGTCGCGCGTCGTTTCGAAATGTTGTCATCACGCCCCTTACGAACCCGAACTAAAACGTGAAATCGAGGAATCGCTCATGGAAAAGCAGCCCCAAAACCTGTTGAACTCGATGAAATTCCCGCTGCCCGCTGCGAGCGATTCGCACGGGAACGATACGGATCTCGTTGGCATCTGCAACCCGCCCAGCAATTCGACGGTGGCCGGGCCCGATTTCTGCGTCACGGGCACTTTCGACGGATCTGTTACTCGAAGGGTGACCGGTTGCTCGCTCGGCACGATCGCGGCAAGTTCGATCGTAAACGGCGCGACCGATTTTACGGCTTGCTTCCGCGGCGTGCCGCCGGGAACCTACAACCTGACCGCCGTGGGCGACGACGGCTCCACGGATACCCACATCAACGTCACCGTCACTGGTGTCCCCATTCCCCTTCCGCCGCCCGTGCCTGTCCCCGGACCGGTGCCCGGGCCGACACCGTCCGCAAAGGTCATCGGCGCACCCGCCGCCGCCGCTGCCGGTCCCGGCGGAACCGGCGTGTCCGTTCCTTGCGTTGTTTTCATGAAAAGACCTTCCAGTCCGGAATCGAAACGGCTGGTTCGGTCGGCGAATTTTGAAGGGAAGTTCGCCGTCGATGAGCACGGCCGAACGCGGCCCGTTTCATTGGCTCGCGGCATGCCGACTGAATTCAGTGTTGGCGGCGAGGTCAAGCCCGGCGTCCGCGTAAAATGCACGCTTGGCAACATCGAGCCGGAACACATCGGCTACCACGAGGCGAATTGGACGGCCTCGTTTCGCAACGTTCCGCACGGCGACTATGTCTTGAAAGTGACATCCGACGACGGCGGGGTCGCCAGCGTGCCCATTCAAATCAAATCGCCGCCGAGCGCTAAAGCCGCGCTCGGACCGGCGACCAAGAAAAGCGACAGCAAGTAAGCGAAAACAAGAGATTGCCCGCGCGAGCTGAGCCCGTCCTTTCGGTTGGGCCAGTCTTGGATTGATCGAATGGATGGCGGTGGAAATTCGCGGCACTGGAGTACGCCAATTGTTGGCGTCAGCGCCCGACTCAGATGCGGTCGCTCTCTTCGGCCGAGATTTGTCGTTTGCCCATTTCCTCGAGCAGCGTCAGCAAGACCAGGTAGTTGGGAACAAACTGAAGCTGAACCAAATGGGCGTCGCGGCGCATGTTTTTGGCGTCGGCCCGGTAGGCTACGAAATGACCGTTGGAGATACAGTAGTAACCGAATTGCTCCCAGGGGATGTCTTTGAGGTTGATGCGGATGCCGTCGTTGCGCAGGATCACCGGTCCAAAATCGGCGGCGCCTTTTGCCAGTTCCGCTCGCTTGCGCGCCAACAATCGTCCTATCGTGATGGTTTGGACGGTCTCGCAAAGCTGGTCGTACGAACTTAAGTGTTGACTGAGACCGATCGCTCCCTGACCGGCAATCTCGATTCGCAAACGAGCGAACCGCTGCCCATCCTTATTTCCCATATAGACTTCGCGGCGATAGACGGCCGTGACGTCATCCCATGAGCAATGGTGTTCGCCCTTTCGATTCGTCCACGACAACCCATGCGTCGTCAGTCGTATCCGCCAGATCGCGAAGGTGATCACCAGCCCGTAAAGCAACAGCGCCGGTCCGACAACGCCGAAAACAACTCCCATCAGCAAGGGAGCGCTCTTCCACTGTTCCCAAAAGACGCAACCGAGCCCGGCGCCGACCGCCGACAAACAAAGCCCAGCCAATAAGAGTCCGTAGCGCGCCGTTCGCGAGGCAATGAACCCGCGCTGATGCTCGCTCAGGAATTGGGGCTTTTCTTCAACAACAGCGGGTGGAGGTTCCTGTTGTGGCAGCGGCGGCGGCAGCACGGCCGGCGCGCTGGCCGTCGTCGGTGGGACTTCCGCGACTTGGGGTTGGACGACGGGCTTCGCCGAAAGGACCGTGCCCATCGGCGTCTGGAATCCCAACTTGGAGTCGCAACGGGGGCAGTGCACCTCTTTGTCGAAGGTTGTAATCTCAAAAGACTTACCACAGTGCCAGCAGCGCATCATGTGTGGCGCTGGTTCACTCGTCGGAGGCGTCGAACGCCGGCTGGCTGGGGCGGATTTGAGTTTGGCGACTTGGGGTTTGGCGACAGCGGCCGTGACCATCGGCGGGGCCAACGACTCCGTTTGGTATCCCAAGGGCGTGTCGCACCGCGGACAGCGCACCTCTTTGTCGAAGGCGGTGACTTCAAAGTCCTTTGAGCAGTGCCAGCAACGCATGTGCTTTCCCCTGGTTCGATCATCCAAGGGACCGAAAACTGTCAGACTTCCACGCGGCAACCATAGCATATTTCGTGCTCGGTTACATCGAAGTGGACAGTGAGATTCAGTCTTCAGGAGAAAGCGCAGACCAGAACCGACGTGACCGGCGCAGGCCGACAAAACCGCCTTATTCGCGACTGCCAACTCCCTCCGGGGCATATTGCAGCTCGTTGGCTCGCTGCGCGATCCATTCGGCACAAATGGCGGAGACTGATTTCTTGGATTGCCGAGCCAATTTCTTTAGTTGGTTCAGGGTGTCTTCGGAAACCGAAAGAGAAATCTGCTTCTTTGGTGGCGCAGAGTCGAAGAAATGGATGCTAAACAGCCTATCACCATGGAAAGTAATCCAAGAAGCGGGTGGTATGAAGAGAACTTGCATTTCTTCTTCACGAACCTGGGAATCAGCATCAGCATCTTTCGATAGTCCCACCCGGTCCAGAAACTTGCGAAAATCATCGAATGTCGTACGAGCCGAGAGCGCATCGAAGTCCTCTAAGGGCCACACGGGCGGGGGAGGCGCTTCGATGCTGGCTGCGCATTCCGGGATGAACCTTAGACCGATCTCCTCCAATTCGCCTTCCGCCGCCCCGGAATGATGAACGAAAGCAAGCTGCAACGCTCCGTATGCCATGAGATGAACTTTCCCATTCGACCAGATGCTTGGCGGGCCGAGAACTTCTTTGACCTCCGATTCGGTCATCCCAGGGCGGATCGGACCCAATTCGCCCCTCCGCAGAAACTGTTCAAGCGTTGCCATGTCGCACCCCATAAGCATCGAGATGCCGGATCAGCCAACGGAACTCGCACTGACGGCCATTCGCCGTGTTTGCCAAGCTTGTACGCGAAAAAGACCGGACATATTCCATACCACGTTCCGGTGCTGTCCTAGCATCGCGGAGGTGAACATTGAACGGTCTTAATTCGACTTTAGACGAAGAAATAACGGGACGGCTCTTAGCATCGACTGGCAGTCAGTCTCTGCTCGATGAGATAATCGCTCCCGATTGGACTACTGATGGCTGGCCGCTTCACTGGACTCAGTTCGTTCCCGGCTCACTTCGGGACATGTGGACAACTCTTGGGATCGAAGCCAAGATAGCCGCTTTTATTGTTGCGGAAGCAACGAAAGAAAGCGCTTCGATGAAAATCAATTAATCCTTCAAGAACTTCGATTCAACCGGTTCTATCTTCCGGTTCCACGTCTCGTTCTGAAGTGGTCCCCATCTTCTGTACCACGGGAAGCCGGTTTATCG
>JBGQCZ010000169.1:0-8861 GCA_041495645.1 Gemmataceae bacterium
CAATGACCCCCTCCCGCCGCGGGCCATCGCGCGCATGGGCACGGTGGGGTTCCGGCATCGCGGTGCAATTGGCCACCCGGGGCACGGCCCTGAAGGCTCTTTGAGTTATGACGATGCTGGGAAATTGCTGATTTCGAGTGGTTTCGGATCGACGTCGATTTGGGATGTTGAGTCCGGCCGCGAGCGGGCTTCGTTGGGCGGCCAGAATTGGGCAGCAAATGAAAACGCTTACGTGGCCCAACCATTGACGGGCGTCAAAGAACTCATTATTCAGGCTCACAGTTTTCTCGGACGGGACACGGGCGTCGTGGTTCGAGAATATGTTTGGAACATCGCTGAGTCGCGCGAGGTTCGAAAAATCAACTTGGTCGGTCACGACGAATCAAAACAGTGGCGTCGACCGGCGGTCTTCTCGCCAGTCGGCAACGCAATGGCGGCGGTTCAAGAAAACGGCGACATTTGGCTTTGGGACGGTAGCGGAAAACCCACCCATGTACTTGCCGGGCCAATGGCAAAGCCGCTCTGGGTGATAGATGTGATGTCCGCGTTCACTCGTGACGGTAAAGCACTCGTCTCGTGTGACGGCTCGCACCAAATCAAAACGTGGGATGTCGCGACTGGAAAGCTGCTCCAGTCGTTCGGCGGCCAATTGGCCCGGCCGGAAGCGTTTGCCTTATCCCCCGATGGCAAGCACGCGGCCACCATCGCGTTGAAGTCGGTGGAGGGAGCCGCACTTGTCGGAGCAGCCGTTCCGGATTCAGTTCGTGTTTGGGACGTAACGAGCGGAAAGCTGGCTCTTGAAATTCCGTGGGGCGACGAATCGCAAATGAGACATCGGCTTTTCCTGACCTTCAGCCCTGATAATCGATCGTTGATCGCCGTCAACGAAGCGACGCCAGGCGATTTGCGAGTGCGCCGCTGGAGCACGAGCGACGGCAAACTCATTCGCGAATGGTCGGTTGGTGGACCGCTTATCCAGACCTCAGCGATTGCTATCGATCCTGCCGGAAAATCACTGGCCATCGGCACCATTCTGGGATTGATTCGCGTGTTCGAACTGGAAACGGGAAAAGAGCGGACCCCAACCGATATTCACCTTGCGAGTGTGTCATCGCTGGCATTCTGCCGTGATAACGGTGAACTGCGCTCGGCGGGGTATGACTTCACCGTCCGAACATGGGATATCGCAACTGGGCGACCGCTGGGGGTCTGGCGAAGCGACGGAGCAGCATGTCAGCTTACGCCCGATGGCGACTTTCTGCTTAATGCCGTGCAGCCGGGAAAGACGGATACTCTGAATATCAAGGTCCGTGAGGGGAAGACCGGCAAACTTCGGACGGAAATCAACGGCGTCAAGAGCTATGCCATTGGCCACGACGGAAAGACAATCTGGATCCTCGAAACGGAAACCGGGAATTTGAAACAGATTGTTCTCGATAGCGGCGCCTCGCGGCGTTCGTTCAAGGCCGAACCGGGCCGCGTCATCGCCGTGACCGATAACGGCCGGCTCGTTGTCATCGCAGACGACAAGCGAATCCTGGGGTGGGACACGTCGACCGGAAAGAAGCGCTTCGAATGGTCAATGATCGAGCAGAAGATGCTTCGGGAAATTTCTAACGAACTCCGCGATCGGATGCACGTCGCGGCAGTGTCGTCCGATGGCCGGCTGATTGCTATGTCCGTCTTGCGTGACCTCCGAGGGCCCAGTCAGGATGAGATGAACAACGTCTTCATGTGCGAACTAGCCACGGGCAAAGTGCTCTGGCACAAGAAATCGTTGGACGAGTCCTTCGGATGCGTTGCCTTTCGCCCAGACGGAAAAGTTCTCGCCGTGGGAGGTCGAAAACTGAGTTTGTACGACTCGATGAGCGGGAAGCAGTTGGCCGAACTCGGTGACCACCGCAATCTGGTCAACGAAGTAACCTTCAGCGCCGACGGCAAGCGCCTTGCCTCCGGCGGCGTCGACGGCACCGCGATGGTTTGGGATGTTGCGGACATCAGTCCGTAATCATCTTCGATCAAATCCTCAAAGTAATGTCTCTGTCGGGCACCGACGCTTGGGTGGTGTCTGAGTTTGGGAGGGCGAGGCTCCTGCCGAGCCTATGCAGCAAGCTCGGCAGGAGCCTCGCCCTCCCAAACTCAGACACTACCGACGCTTGACGCGACATTGCACGAAAACTGGAACACGTGTATACTATAGGTAGTTGCCGTCATTTCCGCGGCTGCTTTTTGGTCGCACTTCGCGCTCATTCACCGGTTTTGAGAATCCATATCATGATCCTGCTCATACCAGACTCGTACGCCAGAAGATCGGGACCGGCCCGAACGGGCCCATCCTTCTCAACTCGCGCCCAAACTCGCTATCCAACCACCACCACCACCACCACCACCACTTTCCCAACGAATTGTTTGAGGGCTTGCGGGGCGGGATGGAAGTCGGTTCGCGGCAAGGCGTTGCATCCAACAAACGAATTGCGGCGCACACCGCAAAAGTTTGGTTTAGTTTGGTTCTGGTTGGCTTTTGACCGTGCTTCCGCTCATTTTTCCGTTGACAGCAAATCGGACGCAGCGTATCAGGCCCTCCTCTCGATAGTGTCGTCGGCGGAGCCTGCATTTGTCGGGGGACGGGCGGGCGCCGCACTGCCAGCGGAGGGGGCCATGAAACCGCGTTGGGCGATTGCTGCCATTTGCGTTGGGATGATGGGCTGTTTCGGCCCGCGTGCGGCCCGGTTCCAATCGGCGGAGGAATCCGACGCCAAGGGCCCCGAGATTCGCGTCATCGGCGAAATCACCACGGTCGCCAGCCAGGAAGAAGTTCCCGTGGTGGGCGTCGGCATCGTATCCGGCCTGAACGGCACCGGCGGCGGCATGCCGCCCGATAGCCAGTGGCGCATCATGCTCGAAAACGACCTGAAGAAACGCGGGATCAACAATCCCCGGGGCGTGATGTCCTCGCTGGATTGTGCGATGGTCATCGTTTCGGCCAAAATTCCGACCGGCACGCGCAAAAACGACATGATCGATATCGAAGTGAACCTGCCGGAAATGAGCCGCTGCACGAGCCTTCGCGGCGGCTATCTGTATTCGTGCGAATTGTTCAGCTTCGCGAATGCCCGGAGCGTCAGCCCCGGTTACCGCGGCAACGGCGAGAACTTCAAGGGCTACGCGATGATCAAGGCGGAAGGACCGCTCATCACCGGCGTGACCGGCAAAGTGAAGACGTCGGCCGGCCCGCGCAACGCGAAGCCGGACGACTATCGCAACGAGGAAGATTCGAACAAGCTGGGCTGGGTGTGGGGCGGCGGCAAGTGCCAGTTGGACCCGCCGATCATGCTCTTGCTGAACTCGGATCAACAATATTCGCGCGTGGCGGCGCAGGTCGCCGATCGCATCAATCAGACGTTTCCCGGCATGAAGCTCGGCCGCGACGGGTTGGCCGTGGCCAAGAACAAATCTCTGATCGCTCTAGGCGTGCCGTTGCAATACCGGCACAATTTGGCTCATTATTTGCGCGTCGTGCGGGCCATTCCACTCGATCGCGCGCCGCCGCTGGAAAGCCCGTATCGCCGGCAATTGGCGGAGCAACTGCTCGAACCGACCAAGTGCCTTTCGGCCGCGATCCGCCTGGAAGCCCTGGGCGAAGACAGTGTGCCGGCGTTGAAAGCGGCGCTGGCTGCGCCATTACCCCTGTCGAGATTCGCCGCCGCCCAGGCGCTGACCTACCTGCGCAAGCGCGACGGCGTCGACGAACTCGCTCGCCTCGCCAAGGAACAACCGGCGCTGAGCGGACTCTCGCTGACCGCTCTGGCTTCGCTCGATGAATCTATCTGCCACGCGAAACTGACCGATCTGATGTCGCAACGCGACGCGACATTGCGTTACGGGGCCTTTTTCGCCCTGCGGGTGCTGGATGAACGGGCGCCGGAAGTCGAGGGCATTCACTGCAAAGACGCCTATTGGCTGCATCAGGTGGCCGTCGATGGACCGCCGATGGCCCACTACCTGACCAGCCGGCGCACCGAAATCGTGCTCTTCGGACAAGGCCCATCGCTGTTGCCGGACCTGCGTCTGGCGTTCGGCGACGACTTCACGATCGCCGCGGCCGCCGGGTCCGACTCCTGCACGCTGAAGCGATTTTCACTAAAGGATAAGAAGGTCGTCGAGCAAAAATGCCCGCTGGCGATGGCCGACGTGTTGAAGACCCTGGCGGAAATGGGCGGGACGTACGCGGATGCGGTCGATCTGCTCCGAAAAGCCGAAGCCAACGGCCGGTTGAACTGCGAACTCCAGGCCGACGCGGTGCCGCGCGTCGCCGACGTCAGCCAACTGGCCCGCGCCGCCAAGGACGACCCGACCCTACGCACACTGCCGACCAGCACGCCGGGATTGTTTTCGGGCGGCGGCCAATGAGCAGAGGTCAGAAGTCGGAGGTCGGAAGTCACCTTTGACTTCCGGCCTCCGACTTCTGACTTCTGACTTCTGACCTCTGACTTCTGCGACGTTATGCTGAAGCGACTCGAGCTGATTGGCTTCAAGAGCTTTGCCGACAAGACGGTCTTCGAGTTCGCGCGTGGCATCACGGCCGTCGTCGGGCCAAACGGCTCGGGCAAATCCAATATTGTTGACGCGGTCCGCTGGATCCTCGGCGAGCAATCGGCCAAAAGCCTGCGCGGCGGGGAAATGGCCGACGTCATTTTCAACGGCTCCAGTTCCCGCCGCAGCCTTGGCTTGGCCGAGGTTTCTCTTACTTGCGACAATACGAAGCGATTCCTTTCCGTCGATGCCGACGAAGTGCGCATCACCCGCCGCGTCTACCGCGACGGACAGGGCGAATACCTCATCAACAACCAACCGAGCCGGCTGCGCGATATCAAGGACTTGTTTCTCGGTTCCGGCGCCGGGCAAGGCGCATACAGCACGATCGAGCAGGGCCGCGTCGATGCCTTGCTGCAAGCCTCGCACAAGGATCGGCGCTTGATTTTCGAAGAGGCCGCCGGGATTAGCCGCTTCAAGGCCCGGAAGATTGAAACACTGCGAAAGCTCGAACACGTCGAGCAGAACCTCGCACGCTCCCGCGATCTCCTGGAAGAACTCGCCAAGCAACTTCGCTCGGTGCAATTGCAGGCGTCCAAGGCCCAGCGCTACCAGGAATACAGTACCCGATTGAAGGAACTCCGGGTTGGCCTCGGTTTGCAGGAATATCGGGATTTGACGGCTCAACTACAGATTGAAACCGGCGTGCTGCAGCAGTTGCGGGCCGAACTGGAGCGGGTCTCCGAAGAGGCGACCGCCACGGAGCAGGAGGCGAAGCGGCTCGATACCGAACTGGCCGGCCTAGAGCAGCAGCTGCGCGGGCAGGAAGCCCAGCTCGCTCAGGCCCGGCAGCAAATCGCCGCCCATGAGACCCAACGCGATTACGAAGCCGCCGCGTCCGTCGAACTCAACAACGAATTGGCCCGCGTCCGCGCGCAGCGCGGCGAATTGACGTTGCGCATCGCCGAATTGAACGCCCAGGCGGATCAGGCCCGCGGCGAATGGCTGGCCGGCGAGATTCAAGCCGAGGAACGGCGCGAGAAAGTCCGCGAACTGGAATCCGCATTGCAATCGGCCGACGCCGAGCTGGAAAAGGTCCGCGCGCAAGTCGAATCGGATCGGGCCGAACATTTGGAGCGGATGCGACAAGCGACGCGACTACAGAACGACGTGATCGGCTTGCGGGCCCGGCTCGACAATCTCCGGGCGCGCCGCGACGGCCTGCGCACACGCAGCGCTCAAGCGGCGCGCGTGCTCGAATCGCTCGATCAGGAATTGGACGACCTGCTGCAATCGGAAGCGCACGTCCAGCAACTGTTGGCCGATGCTCGTGCCGATCTCGGCAAGAAGGAAGACGAGCGCGACGACCTGCGCCGCCAGGCCGAGGAATCCCAGCAGCGACTCTCGGACTTGAAAGTGCAACGCAGCGGGTTGGCCAGCCGCGTCGAACTGCTCGAACAATTGGAACGAAGCCAGGAAGGTCTGGGCACCGGCGTTCGTGAGGTATTGAAACTGGTTCATGAATCGCAGGAGCGCGATTCCGGCGTTGCTCCAGACCAGGAAGATTGGAGTTTCATTGTCGGGTTGGTGGCCGATTGTTTGACCGTGCCGCGCGAATTAGCGCCCATGATCGACTTGGCTCTGGGCGAAGCAGCCCAGTTTTTCCTGGTCCGCGACTCGGCCAAACTCGACGAGATGTTGCAAAAACGCGGGCATTCCTTCGCCGGCCGCGTCGGTTTTGTGCCGGTTCGCCCGCCTGTGCCGACTCCGCCCGCTTCCGCGGTTTACGCCGCCGATGAAGGCCAACGGGCCGATTTCCTCGTTCGTTGCGAGCCCCCCGAACTTGCCGGATTGCCCACGCAACTGCTGGCCAACGTGCGCATTGTCCCCGATCTCGCCACGGCTCGCGCCATCGCCGCCCGGCCGGGGTCCGGTCACCTCCGCTTTGTCACCCATCACGGCGAACTCCTGGAAGCCGACGGCACGCTCACGGTCGGCACGCATCACGCCGAAACCGGCATTCTTTCCCGCAAGAGCGAACTGCGCGAGTTGCGCCAGCAAGCCGTGGACGTGGATCTGGTCATTGCCGAGACCGAACAGGAGCAAATCGGCCTGCGCGAACAGGTCGAAGCGCTCGAAGAACCGATCTTTTTCCTGCAGCAGCGAATCGCCGATCTCGTCGAGGAAGCCGGCGAAATGCGTGCCCGCGTAAGCCAGCATCGCGAAAAGCGCAGCGGGCTTCACGACGAAGTGGCGCTCAGCCGCGGCGAAATCGACGGACTGGAACAAGAAATCGGCGACCTGCAAACGAAACTGACCGCGGCCCAGCAACAGGCCGAGGAAAGCGAATCGCTCGCACAACAGATTCAGGCCCGGGCCGAACAAGGCGATCGCTCCGCCCGCGAACTGGAGCAGACGCGGCAACAACGCGAGCAGGAGTGTTCGCAAGCCCGCGTCGAGCAGGCCCAAATCGATGAACGCCTGGCCGCTCAGAGCCGTCGCTTGACGCAACTCGAAACCGACCTGGCCCAGCGCCGCCGCGAACTCGCTCAATTCGAACAAAACGAAGCGGCCACGCAAATTCGCATCCGCGACAGTCTGCTGGCTCAGCTGCGCGCGTCGCAAGCGCTGGCGGAATCGTTCGTGCTCAAGGAATCGGCGGAGGCGGGGATCACCGCGTTCGGCGGGCAGCGCGAACAAGTCCAGTCCGAGCGGCGAGCAGCGGCGGAGCGATGGCAGGCGGCCGGCGACCAGCGCCAGGAGAAATGGAACGACACCCACGCGCACGAGCTGCGCGCCAGCGAATTGAACATGCGCATCGAAGGCATCTGCCAGCGATTGCGCGAGGATTACCAACTCGAGTTGGCCGAATTGCACGGCCAGGCCGGCCCGGCGCCCGAGAATACACCGCGTGTCGATCCGGTCGCGGCCCAGCAGGAAATCGACGACTTGCGCAAGAAGCTCACGCGCCTGGGCGCCGTCAATCTGGAAGCGCTTCAGGAATTGAACGACCTCGAGAAGCGCATTACCGAGAAACAATCGCAGCACGAGGACTTAAGCAAGTCACAGCAGGACTTGTTATCGATCATCAACAAGATCAACGAAGACAGCCGCAAACTGTTCGCCGATACCTTCGCAACGATTCGTGTGAATTTCCAGGACTTGTTCCGCAAGTTGTTCGGCGGCGGCATGGCGGACGTGATTCTCGAAGACGAGGCGGACATTCTGGAAAGCGGCATCGAAATCAACGCCCGCCCGCCCGGCAAGGAACTGCGCAGCATTTCGCTCCTGAGCGGCGGCGAGCGCACGCTTACGGCCGTGGCCCTGTTGCTCGCCATTTTCCGCAGCAAACCCAGCCCGTTTTGCCTGCTCGACGAAGTGGACGCGGCGCTGGACGAGGCCAACAATTCACGGCTCGGCATCGTGCTGCGCGAGTTTCTGGATCAATCTCAGTTCATTGTCATCACACACAAGAAACGAACGATGGCGGTCGCGGACGTGCTGTACGGCATCACCATGCAGGAAGCCGGCGTATCCAAACAAGTGTCGGTGCGCTTCGAGGATTGGCCGGACGAAGCCGAGCAGGAAGCGCGTGCAGCGGGTTAAAAGTCTCGTAGCCGCAGGCTTCAGCCTGCGCAGGCGGCCCACGCAGGCTAAAGCCTGCGGCTACCGTTCGAGGTTCGCTGCCAGAAACTCATCTCAGGTCGGCGAAGCGCCAGAGCGGTACGGGCGGCGGCAGCTGGCCCGCTTGGTAGGCGGCGTCGCCGATCAGGTCGTGCAGTTTTTTCAGCGCCGCGCGGCGAACCGGGATGTAGTAGATATCGCTGCGAGCTTCGCGCACGGCGTCCCAAATCTGATAGAGATGGTCGGCTTCGCGGCCGGCGTCGTGGATGAAACCGGTGCGGTCGCGATCCATGGCGCGGCGCGCTTCGAGGTTGCGACGATACGCGCGATTGAAGCCGAGCAGGTCCGCCGAAGTGGATTTGTCGGGGAAACGTCGAGCGTCGCCGAGCGGCGGCGCGTCCTTGAGTTCCTGGGAGCGCCGCCGCAATACGGTCAGATCGGCGGCAAACTGTTCCAGGCGCACGAGGCGTTCCTCGCGCGGGTCGAGCAGTTCGCGCTCGATCGCCAGGCTCCAGAGAGCGGCCTGAACCACCGGCCAATCGCCGGCATCGATCAACGGCACGGGTGCATCGGGCGCGGCCGCAAGCAATGCGGCCGCGAGCGCACAGGACGTGGCGGACATGGCGTTCCCCAATCCGTACCCGGTGGAGAAGTGCAAAATGTGATGTGACTTCGGATACGAAAAAGCAGCCGGGATGCGAACG
>JBGQCZ010000170.1:0-8837 GCA_041495645.1 Gemmataceae bacterium
CTCGGAGTTGTTCCGCCCATCGCCCGGAACCATCACGCATTGGCAACCGCCGGGCGGACCGGGCGTGCGCCTCGATTCTCACGTTGTTTCGGGCTATCGCGTGCCCTCGAATTACGATTCCTTGGTGGCTAAGCTTCTGGTTCACCGAAACACGCGCGCAGACGCCATCGCCACCATGAAACGCGCTTTGGCCGAATTCCGCGTCGAGGGCATTCAGACGACGATTCCTCTTCATCGCGAAATCTTCAACTCGTCCGCATTCATCGAAGGCCGAGTCGATACGAAATTTGTCGAACGCGTGCTGCGTCCGGTCGAGGCGAAATGAACCGCGGCCCCGCGACCAGCGCCGGCCCGGAGTTCCTGGCGGTTGTGCGTTATTTTTTTCGCCAAATGAGCTGGCGAAAACCCCATTTCGCCAATTTTGCGTTTGCGGCTAGGCATCCCGAAATCGGACCATAGCTGTAACCTTAATTTTGAGGTATAGCCTCAATCGTGTTTTCCCCGGATTCTTGAAAGTCCCGACAAGAACGTGAAAACCGCTTGACACCGATCATGCGCGCGCGATAATGCCCTCCGGTTACAACTCACCTGTTCGGTCACTTTGACGAACATCTGAATTTGAGAATCCGGTTGTTGCGAAGTTCAAGTGGTGTGCGATGGCCAATGTCAATGAGCAAATTGTTGCCGCCCCCCTTAGAAATCGGGCGTGGAATGTGGTGCGCATCGCGCTCGGTCTGTTGCTTCTCGTGGCCGCCGGGCTGAAACTTGCCGGTCAAGACGTCTCGGCAGTGCCGCAAGTTGGCTGGTTCGCCACGCCCACCATTCAGATAGCCGCCGCCGAATGGGAAATCGTGCTGGGGATCTGGCTGCTGAGCGGCGCGTATCGCGTCGGCGCTTGGGTGACAGCGCTCGGCACTTCTATCACCTTCGCTGCCGTCAGCGGCTACCTCGCCTGGATCGGCGTCGCCTCGTGCGGGTGCTTCGGGGCGATTCAAGCGAGTCCGTGGATGGCATTCGGCGTGGACTTGGCGGCGCTCTTGTTGTTGGTGCTGGGCCGACCGAGCTTTGAAGCCTGGTCCACAGGGTCGTTCCGACGCGGGACCGTAGGCGGGCTGAAATGGGTCGGTCTGACAGCCCTGCTGCTGACCGGTCTGGGGGCCGCCTCGACTTATATGGCCGGGTCCCCGGAGGCCGCCCTTGCCCGACTGCGGGGCAACGTGCTGACCGTCTCCCCCGATTACATCGATCTCGGGTCCGGGTCTGCCCATCAAACCTTAGTAGCAACCGTGGCGGTGCGCAACTGGTCGGGCGAACCGGTGCATCTGATCGGCGGCACCTCGGACTGTTCCTGTGTTGCGACCTCCGATCTGCCGCTGACCGTCCCGCCGGGAGAGGCCCGGGCTTTGGTGATTCGGCTGACGATTCCCTCTGCGTCAAAGTCTGGTGAGTTCAACCGGCTTGCCGAACTCTGGACGGATCACGCCAGCCAGCCGCGCATCCGGTTGCGGATCGGCTGTCGAGTAGTAAACTGAGCTGGGGACGTTCCCCGGCGTCGATACGGATATGGTTCTTTGATGTGGAGACTTTGATGAAAAAGCTGCTCAATCCTCTTGGCACCGGCCTCTTCTCGCTGGCCGCGGTTCTGCTGGTGCTGGGCATGCTGGCGGTGCCGATGCAATACTCGTTCGCCGAACCCGTTCCCGTACCCGATGCCGGTACGTGTCAGCCCTCGACAAGCGATGATTGTCCCAACTATACGAGCTCCACCGACTGTCTAGCCTTTAGGCGTTGCAGCAAGGATGCCCTGAATTGTATCTGTCTTGGCGAAGTCGATCCTATAACTTTAAAATTTTCATGCTTTTGTCCGTGAGCGCTGAACCCAAAGGAGTGAATAGCGCGCCAACTGTCGCGCTGGCGAATCGCCCCTGAAACAACAAGGGCTATCTCTAGGCGTTAAGCGGCTTTGCTGACAAGGGTTTGCGGAGCCGAAACAGCGTCTCCGTTGTGCGAGAGATGGCTCTTGCGCAATGAATAATGCTTTCTGAGTCGGACAGCGTTCGCAGTTAACTCGATTATCTGTGACGGCGGTTTGGCTGGGTTAGCTGATCGTTGTGTCAATAAGGGGCGTAGTGTTATGTGCCGGGTACATAGAGATGATTTACGGTTTCTTGCTGCTGATTGCCGTTGTCGGTCTTGCGGTGCGCCACAGCCGGTCCACAGACGCATCCGAACGCTCCAAACGGCTCGTTGTAGGGCTGGCCGCTGGCTCGGCTCTAACCTTGCTTCTGCGGCTGGAGCTGGCAATTCCCGCAGCGCTGCTGGTGTCGGTAGGCGCCTATACGATCTTGCACAAAGAGATAATGTCCTGGGATCGTGACTGGAGAAGGTGAATCGACCCAGACAATGGATCAATCCATCCTTAGGTTCGAGTAATGTGGGCCGCTAGAATTCGAGAGACTACGCACGTTTTGCGGGTTTCAGCCTCTCGGTTGGGACGTCAGGGTGTGTCATGACTTTCTCAAGCCTGCAATTGATGTTACTAGTGTGGTGCGGCTTAGTTCAGGAGGATGCCCCGAAAAACATTGATCCCGTTTGGCTCGCTCGAGCCAAGACGGAAATCCGACCATCGCTGGAGAGATATCGTTCTCTGTCCAGGTTGATCGATGAAACGTCTGTGATTAGGATCGAGAAGAACCCGTCAGCCGGCGCTAGCACATTCAGAAACAGAACAATTGAATTGCGCTGTTCCCAGTTGAACAATAATTCCGTCTCGGAGACCGTCACAACATTCGACGATGAGAAAGAGAAGCCGATCATCCGAGTGGATTGTACGAACGAGAATTACCGCTTTTCTCTTCAAAAGTCACGTCCGGACGCCGCCTACGTTTTGACGAGCTATAAGTCGGTAGAACCTGGGGACCGTGTCAGCTGGGCGGGAGGCGGGTACATGAATGTTTTCGATGCGATGCCCCACGTTTTGGGCGCGGTTGATGGCCTCGACGGGCACGTGTTGAAGGCAATGCATTGGGACGATTCCAGGCAGTTGCTCTATATCCGTCTCGATGTGAAACGGGGCAGCGCAACGAAACCATTCATCGCCGACGAAGAAATCTGGACGGACCCAATCAATAATTGGCGGACCCTCGAGGTAAAGGTCAGGGCACCTTTCGAGACAACCCAGTACCAGATGACCTACGGAACACCGATTGACGGCCTATCGTTTCCGGCTCATTACACGCAAACGACAGTTCCGTCCGATACTGAGAAGCCGCCGTATACTACGCGTGGATCGTATAAAGTCAGCAAGACGACCAGATCGGCTCTTGACTTCCGCCTCGCCGCCTTCGGGTTGCCGGAGCCCGTGGAGTTTCCTCAGAAGAAGCGGATCCCGACGTACGTTTGGATTCTTGTCGCCGCTGGCGCGTGCGTCGTTCTTGGTATTGGCTTGCGCTACCTGGCTCGTCGGAAGCACTTGCGCACGGTAGCTTGATCGGACGCACATGCTCACCTGGCTTTCCCGCGTTTTCTTGATGGCAGCCGTCCTGTTCGCGGGCTGGGGTGTTTGCCGGATGCTCTCGCCCGCGCCGCCGCCGTCCAATCCTCCTCTGGTCGTCGATTGGCCCGCCGCGGACTTGGGCGAATTGGGCTTCGGCCCTCATGAAGTCGTCGTGCGTATCTCCAATCCGAGCGATCGTACTCGTCGCGTTCTCGGCGTGATGCAGGGGTGTCGCCCGAATGTTTGTTTCGGACCGAAGTATCACCGGCCGGTCGCCATTCAGCCTGGCGCTACGGTCGAATTCGCATGCGAACTGGACATCACGGGCTCTGGGCCGTTTGTATGCCCAATCGTTCTCTATTTGGAGGAGAACGGTATCCGTGAGGTCGAACACAAGCTCCGCGGGATCGCCGTAAGAGCGGAGGGCAAGGAATGAATTCACTCGGACGTTCGGAATAATTGATACAATTGGGGGCATCCGCGGATTCCGCCGATAGAATTCATTCAATTCTGAATCTCTGTAATCGGCGAAATCCGCAGATAATTCCGTATAACACTGATCGAGAAACGCCATGATTCGCCGCCGTGGCTTCACGCTAATCGAACTGCTCGTCGTCATCGCCATCATCTCGGTCTTGATTGGCTTGCTGCTCCCCGCCGTCCAGAAAATACGCGCCGCCGCGGCGCGGGTCAGATGCGCCAACAACCTTAAACAGCTCGGTTTGGCCATGCACAATTACCACGATACGCGCGGCAAATTTCCGCAAGGATGCAGCTATCTCAACGGCGCCGACCCGCAGCCACATATGAGTTGGTTGACGCGATTGCTGCCATACATCGAGCAGGATACGCTCTGGCGGCAAGCGGTGATGGCATTCGAGCAGAACAAGTTCTTCGAAACTCCGCCGCATTTTCCGATCATGGACCGAGTAATGCCGTCATTCATTTGTCCGGCGGACTCCGAATCCGACGAGGCGTGGAGTTTCACTCCGTTCCGAGTTGCCTTCACCGATTACCTCGGTGTTTGGGGCACTGATCATTCGAAGCGCGACGGCGTCCTCTATCTCGATTCACGAACGCGTATTCTGGATATCCGAGACGGAACGAGCAATACGCTGGCGATCGGTGAGCGGCCGCCCAGCGCCGACCATAATCTCGGCTGGTGGTATGCCGGCTGGGGTCAATCGAAGGACGGCTCGGCGGAAATGGTCCTCGGCGTTCGGGAAATCAACGACCACCCGCGTTACCCGAACTGCCCGAAGGGGCCTTATCATTTCATCCGCGGGAAAAACAACGATAATTGCGACGGGTTCCATTTTTGGAGCCACCATAGCGGAGGCGCGAATTTCACCCTTGCCGATGGCTCCGTTCATTTCCTGAGCTACTCCGCCGATTCCATCCTACCCGCATTGGCCACCCGCGCGGGTGGCGAGGTGGTCAGCGTCCCGGAATGAATGCGGAGCATCCGGCGCAATTCTCAGTCGGCGATCCGGAAGACTTCGCGGTCTGCCGTGCCCTTCGCGTTCGTGCTCAGGGCGCGCCGCCCAAATTGAGGCATTTTCATTACTTCGACGCCGGAATCGAATCGCGCAAGTATTCGCGGCAGAAAATCTCGATCGCTTCGGCAAGTACCGATGCAGTTTTGGCCAACTTCGCTTTGTCGCGGAACTCGCTGCCGAATTCGAGTTGAATGGCATCGATGCCGTTGCCCTGATGGCTGCCGTATGTTCGCACGATGTGCCCGCCAATGAAGCGATTGTCTTCCTTGTCGTCGGAGTCATTAGCGGGGACGACGGAGTAGCCGGCGCCGGCGAATGCGCCGAAGATGCTCTTCGATCCCGTCAGCGCGGCACGGCCGTGACGCTGCAACAGAAGTTCCGCGGTTTGGCCATTGTTGGTGCCGCGCACCAATGACGTTGGGAATTCCTTTTGGCCGTGGATGTCGAGCAGCAAGCCGCGTTGCCATTTCTTTTGCAGTTCCTTGGTGAAGTCCGAGAGCGCCTGGTGATAGGTGCGGTAGTACGGCTTGGCTTCATCGGATTCGAGCGCGGCCTCCTCGGGCCGGTTGACGTCCACGAATCTTCGCTCGAAACGGGCGATCACGACAAAGGGTTTGCCGCGAAGTTGAGATTCCAGCTCCTTGGCAATCAACTCGGTCAGTTCCGAAGTGTTGTCATCGCGTACGGTGGCGAATTGAGCGATGCCGATGCCTTTTCGCGGCGGCACATTGGGAATCGGCTCGCGGCCGCCGTGCGGAGCGGAAAGAATGATCGGGATGTCGCCGGAGCGAATCGTGACGAGCTTCTTCGGATCGGCCCGCGCCGGAACAGACACGGCAAGAAGAATGGCGGCAAATGTCCATTGGCGGTATGGCATGGGAGTCCGTCCGGTGCGACTTCGTCACTCTCCTGGCGAACCGGCTGCGTAAGCTGCCGGGTGTGGATTCGGAAAAACACCCGGCAGCTTACGCAGCCGGTTCGCCGGGTAATCGCCTTAACAGCACGCAGTGTTTTCCTATAATCCTTACAACTGCGTTGTAGACCGCTAAACCTCTCAGAGCGACCGCAAATGGACGAGAGTTCCGATCGTTACATGTTTACGAGCGAATCGGTGTCGATGGGTCACCCGGACAAGGTGGCCGACCAGATCAGCGACGCCGTGTTGGATTTTTGCCTGGAACACGATCCGCTCAGCCGCGTTGCCTGCGAAACGCTGGTGACCACGGACCTCGTGATTGTGGCCGGAGAAATTACAACTAGCGCGCCGCTGAACCGTGTCAATGTAGACAGCGTCGTGCGCAAAGTCGTCAAGGGCATCGGCTATACCGATCCCCGCATCGGCTTTGCCGCCGATACCTGCCAGATAATCAACCACCTGCACGCGCAGTCGCGCGACATCGCGCAAGGTGTGGACGCGGGCGGCGCCGGCGACCAGGGGATGATGTTCGGGTTCGCATGCGACGAGACCAAGACTCTCATGCCGCTGCCGATTTACCTCGCTCATCGGCTCGTCGAGAATCACGCGGCGATGCGCGCCGACGGCCGGATCAAGTTTCTGCGACCCGACGCCAAGAGCCAGGTGACCGTTGAATATCACGGCGACGGCACCCCGGCGCGCATCCATACGATCGTCTTCTCGACGCAGCACGACGAGAGCGCGATCGAGACGAAGGACGGCAAGAAACGCTTTTCGAATGCTGCCCGCGAAGAACTGATTGAAAAGCTCATCCTGCCGACCGTGAAGGCCGAGCGCCCGGACTTGATCAA
This sequence comes from Gemmataceae bacterium, assembly GCA_041495645.1. Lineage (GTDB taxonomy): Bacteria > Planctomycetota > Planctomycetia > Gemmatales > Gemmataceae > JBGQCZ01. Next base: position 6,763 of record JBGQCZ010000170.1, read on the forward strand.
CGGGAAAATCGAATACCACATCAACCCGACCGGTATGTTTCTGGAAGGCGGCCCCCATGGCGATTGCGGACTTACCGGCCGCAAAATCATTGTGGACACCTACGGCGGCCGTGGCCGCCACGGCGGCGGCGCTTTCAGCGGCAAGGACCCGACCAAGGTGGATCGCTCCGCCGCATACATGGCCCGTTACATCGCGAAGAACATCGTCGCGGCCGGACTGGCCAAGCAGTGCGAAGTGCAACTCTCCTACGCCATCGGCCACCCCGATCCGCTGTCGATCTGGGTCGACACCAACGACACGCTCGTGGACGGCATGTCGGAAGAGCGCTTGGTCGAGTTGATCCGCGAGCATTTCAAACTCACGCCAAAGGGGATCATTGAGTCGCTGAATTTGCGCCGCCCGATCTATCGCGAAACGGCCCGACACGGCCACTTCGGCCGCGAATTGCCCGACTTCACCTGGGAACGCACCGACAAAGCCGCGGCACTCAAACGCGAAGCGCGCGTCGCCGCTATGGTGTAAGTGAGTCAGCCGCTTGCCGCTTTGCGCTCGCGCAAAGCCGCAAGCGTCAAAATCCTCACAACCCTTCGCACTTCCCAATTTCATTTCAATTCACTCCCCTTCAATTCTGCTCAACCATTTCCAGGCATGCCTACGAGTCGAAGAATTCCACCGGCTAAGACACGATGTCGCCCATTTGCCAACCAGACCCGGCGCTACCATGTCTCAACCTCCATCGGCCCGCAACTGCTTTCGTGCATTGCTCGTCGCACTCGGCATGCTCCTGCTGATTCGCGACTGGCGAGCCGAGTCGTCGCCGCCTGCGCGCGCGGAAGACGCTCTCGACCGCCATCTGGCGGAACTCGGCGTCAAGTTCTGGCACAACCAAAACATTCGCGGCGCCGGCATCAAGATTGCGATTCTCGACAGCGGCTTTCGCGGTTATCGCGATTTCTTGGGAAAAACACTGCCGGAGCAAGTCGCATTCAAGTCGTTTCGTCGCGACGGCAATCTGCAAGGCCGCGACAGTTCACACGGCGTCCTTTGCGCAGAGGTGATTCACTCCATCGCACCCAAAGCGGAGATGCTGTTCGCGAATTGGGAACCGGACGACGCCGATTCCTTCGTCGACGCGGCGCGCTGGTGCCGGCAACAAGGAGCTAACATTGTTTCCTGTTCGGTTGTAATCCCCGCTTGGAGCGACGGAGAAGGCGGCGGCACGGTCCATCAGGCTTTGAACCGAATCTTCGGCGCCGGGAAAGCAAGTGGCGATGTCTTGGCAATTGCCAGTGCCGGAAACCTGGCCCAGCGTCATTGGGGCGGGCACTACAGCGACGATGGACATGGGCGACATATTTGGTGCGAAAACACGACGAACAACCTGCTGAAACCCTGGGGCACGGAGCGTGTCTCGGTGGAACTACTGGCCGGCCGTAGAACCAATTGCCGTGTTGAAGTGCTCGATAGCGCGACGGGCCAGGAAGTGGGCGCGGTGCAGACTCACAACGGATCAGATCGCTTCACGCAGACCGTTCGGTTCATGCCGCAAACTGGTCACCTGTATTCTTTGCACATCGCGCAAAAGGAAACGACATCGGAGTCATTTCACGTGGTCGCGCTCGGGGCTTGGCTTCAGCATTCGAATCCTGGCGGAAGCATCATGTTTCCGGGCGACGGGCCCGAGTGGTTGACGGTCGGCGGAATTCAACCGGACGGCCGGCGAGCGCCCTATTCCTCATGCGGACCAAATTCTCCGCGTGGCAAGCCCGATCTGATGGCGATGGTTCCCTTTCCATTGCCGAGCCGCGATCGCCCGTTCAATGGCACGTCGGCTGCCTCGCCGCAAGCAGCCGGATCGGCCGCTTTGATCTGGTCGCGTGTTCGTGAGCGGACCGCGGCGGAAGTGCGGGACGCGTTGTGTCATTCGGCCGTGGACATCGGGCCACCCGGTCATGATTTTGAATCGGGCTTCGGTCGGCTTGCGTTACCATCTTTGCGACACGCCGATCCGCGCTAATCCGCATGGCCGTCGCATTCGGAACGATTGAATCCGCGGCGAGTTATTCCGGTTGCC
>JBGQCZ010000171.1:0-8821 GCA_041495645.1 Gemmataceae bacterium
GCCGTTCTTTGACATCTTGACTGAGTACCGCGACGAAGAGCGCACGGGGGCCGTGGCGCGGGAAAAGTAGGGGCCGGCATGCGGGAAAACCGCTGACAGACTCATCCATGGGTCGCCGCCGGGGAACGCCAACCCGGACCGCCCGACAGTATCGTGGACAACACGACGCACCACCTGACTCACCACTCGACTCACCACCTGACCTACCACTCCGCGCTCCACTTTATGACTTTTTGGACTATTTGTTCGATGGCTTCGCGGGGGGGCCGGAAGATTCGGGCAGTCAACGAGTTAGGTCGAGAATCCCGAATCTACGCTCACCGGAAAAAGTCCAAAAGAGTCCAAGTGGTTCCCTGCCACGGTGAGATGCATCCAACGTTTTCCGCGGCAAGTGTGCCGCCGCGGGGCTAAACTCGTTGCCATCGAGCATGCCGGTTATCGTTCATTTTCCATCAGCAATATCCAGGCACTCAATACTCGCCCAGCACTTCGCCCCCGTTGATCGTGGATAGCGCTCGGTAGACACTTGCCGAAATGCTCTCCTTGATGAAATGAACGCTGCCGTCGCAAAAAAGGAATTGACAGCCTCCTGAATGGACGCTGCGGAAGCCCGAAATGATGTCGTAGGTTCCTGGAGCGGTGCCGACATTGACGCAGCCGTTGTTGTAATCGAGCGATGGCAGGGCAAACGGATTGTTCATGCGCTCATCCCACGGATCGGGTTGACCGCCGCGCAGGGCAGTCACGCCCATGCAGCCGGCTTGCAGCAGTCCGAGGGAGTGCAGCGCGCCGGTGGCTGTCGGCCCGGACGACCAACTTTGATCGATGAACGGCGACTGGCCCGGAAACAGGTCCGTGGCGGGGCCGGGATCGGGGTAAAAATGACGGATGCCGAAGCGGGGGTTGTCGCCCGCGCCCTCGCCGATGGCAAAGGTGTTGCTCGCGCCGTCGCGGATATCGGCATAGCGAGTATGGGTGTTGACATCAAATGCGCCGCGGGCGGAGAAAGGAATCTGCGTGCGTTCGCACATGCCGGCGTTGGCCCCTTTGCAAAAGAGGTAATCGCAAGCCGCCAGGTTGGGCAGCGGCCGGCCTGCGAATGGAACCAGGAATTGCATGTCGATGAGGCCGCCGCTGCGGTTGCTCGGGCAATAGAAGATCTTCATTTCCATCGAAACGATGTCGAAATTCGGCGCTTCGTACCAGGTTTTGTCAGCGTCCCAAAGGCGAACCCAATTTGCCTGCTCGATGAACGGCAGAAGTGGAATCATTCCGCCAAACCCGCCCATTTCCAGGTTGTCCGTTCCCTTCACGGTGTAACCCGGCGGAAACGAGCCATGCACGTCGTGATGGTGGTGCATGGCGAGGCCCATCTGCTTGAGGTTATTGAGGCACTTGGCCCGGCTGGCCGCTTCGCGAATTTTTTGCACTGCCGGCAACAGCAGTCCGATCAAGATGGCGATGATGGCGATGACCACCAACAATTCCAAAAGTGTGAAGGCTGTGCGCTTCATGACAAATTCCTCCAAAGAAAAACGCACCGCAATGATTGTACCCGACGCCAATCGCATGTGGAACATGCTGAACAACGGGATTCGGGCGGTTCCGTTGGGACGACTTCAGCTGGGCTTTGCGATCGGTTCAGCCTAAAATTCCACGTAGCCCGCCTTGGAACAGGTTCTTGCCATGACTGAAACCGTCAATCAGGAAAAAACCGGCCTCGGGAATTATTTCGTCGCCAACTATCCGCCGTTCTCGTTTTGGAAGCCCGTGCATTTGAATGCGGCTCACGCGGCGATGAATTCCCCGCCAAAGCCCGACGTTCCGTTGGGCCTGTACCTGCACATTCCGTTTTGCCGCAAGCGCTGCAAATTCTGCTATTTCCGCGTCTACACCGATAAAAATGCCCGCGACGTCGAGGTCTACAGCGATGCGCTGGTGAAGGAAGTCGAGTTGTGCAGCCGGCTACCGGTCGTAGGTGGGCGCGCCCTCGATTACGTCTATTTCGGCGGGGGCACGCCATCCTACTTGAGCGCAACGCAATTGCGCGACTTGATGACCCGCCTGCAAGCGATCATGCCGTGGAAGCAGGCCCGCGAAGTCACCTTCGAGTGCGAGCCGGGCACTTTGCAACGGCACAAGCTCGAAGCGTTGAAGGAAATGGGGGTGACGCGCCTGAGCCTCGGTGTCGAGAACTTCAACCCGAAGATTCTGGAGTTTAACGGCCGGGCGCACCTCGAAGAGGAGATTCATCGCGCGTACGGCTGGGCGCGCGAAATCGGCTTCGATCAGGTAAATATAGACTTGATCGCGGGCATGGTCGGCGAATCGTGGGACAATTGGCGCGAATGCGTTCGCAAGACGATCGCGCTGGCCCCGGAAAGCGTGACCGTTTATCAAATGGAGTTGCCGTACAACACGGTGTTTTCCCAAGAACTCAAGGTCATCGGCAACGACGAGCCGGCGCTGGCCATCGCCGATTGGCCGACCAAGCGGGCCTGGGTGGACTACGCGTTCGAGAAAATGGCCGAAGCCGGCTACGAAGTGTCGAGCGCTTACACGATGGTGAAGGACAAGCAGCACACGAAGTTTGTCTACCGCGACGCGCTGTGGTACGGGGCAGATATGTTTGGCACCGGCGTGGCGTCGTTCGGGCACTTGAGCGGCATTCACGTGCAGAACCTGGACCGCTGGGAGGATTACATCGCGGCCCTGGAGCGCGGCGAAATTCCGCTCAATCGCGCTTTTCCAACCACGCCGCGCGACCGGCTCATCCGCGAGATGATCCTGCAACTGAAGACCGGCCGGCTCGACTCGGCGTATTTCCGCGGTAAGTTCGGCGTCGAGATTCTCGATGAATTCAGCGATTGCTTCCGCCAACTCGAGGAGAACGACATTCTCCGCGTCACGGAAACCGGCGTTGAATTGACCCGCCATGGACTTTTGCAGATCGACCGCCACCTGCCCGTGTTCTTCGACCCGCAATATCGCGGCAGCCGGTACACGTGATTCATGCCCGACGACGTTGCTTTCATGATGGGCAAATACGCGGCGCGGCTGCCGGGCGATTTGCGCTACGCGCGCAACCACATGTGGTGCCGAGAAGCCGGCGGCTGCTGGCGGTTCGGATTTGCCGCCTACGCCGTTCGGCTCATGCAAGACGTGTACTTCCTCGATTGGTGCGTCGACGAAGGAGTGAATTTGGCGCTGAAGCAGCGGATTGGCAACATCGAGACGTCCAAAGCCGTGTCCGACCTTTTTGCCCCGATCGCCGGTGTCATGTTGAAAATCAATCGCGACCTGCTCAAAGATCCCTCCGGCATCAACGTGGACGGCTACGGGCCGGGATGGCTATTCGAAATGTCCGGCAACGGCGCCGATTTGTTGGACGCCCCATCGTATGTCCAATTCCTCGGCGTCGAGTGGGAAAAAGCCCAGCGCGTGATCAAAGGTCAAATCAACAAAGAGTGAAACGTTCGTGGCCTTTCGGCGGTTTGCGCTCTAAACTTTCGCGACCATCCCGCTGCATTTTCTTCGATCAGGTCGGAGTGGATTCGAGTCATGATCGGCCGGTTGTACATGGGCCGTTACGAAGCCAAGCGTCTCCTGGGCGAAGGGGGCATGGGCAGCGTGTATCTGGCCCGGCAGTTCGATCCCGACCGCTATGTCGTCGTCAAAGTGATGCACGAGCACCTGACCGAAGACTCGAAATTCAAAGACCGATTCGAACGCGAAACGCAGGCCATGGCCCGGCTGCGCCACCCGCACGCGGTGCAATTGCTAGACGCCTCGCTCGACGATCCCGCCGGGCCGTGCATCGTCATGGAATACATTCACGGGGTCGCGCTCGACAAGCTGCTCAAGAAGAACAAGCACTTCGCCGCTGCGCGCGTGGGACGGTTGATCGGTCAACTTTGCGACGTGCTGCGGGCCGCTCACGACTTGAACATCATTCATCGCGATCTGAAGCCGTCGAACCTGATGGTGGAGGACCCGGACACGCCTGGGGAACAGATCAAGGTGATGGACTTCGGTTTGGCCAAGATCCTGGACCCGAGTGCCGAAACGAAGAAGATCACCGATGCCAACGTTGAATTCGCCGTGGGCACTCCCAGTTACATCAGCCCCGAACAGGTGCGCGGCGAAGCGATGGACCATCGCGGCGACCTATACAGCGCCGGCGTGATCGCCTACGAATTGCTTTCGGGCCGGCTGCCGTTCCGGCGCGAGTCGAACATGGACGTGATCCTCGCTCACGCGACGGAGATTCCGCCGAGCTTTGCCGAGCTCGGCTTGTCGAGTTGGGTGCCATCCGCCGTGGAGCGGGTGGTCATGGACTGCCTGGAGAAGGAGCCGGAACAACGACCGCAATCGGCGAGCGAATTGGCGGACCGCTTCGAGGCTGCGCTGGGTGAAAAGGACGTGGAACCGGTTCGCCCGTCAAAACACGCAGCGCTGATTCCGCAGGGGCCCATCGATCCGAACGCCCTGGTGTTTCAGTTCGACGCCTGGATGCCGCAAAAGATCGCCCTGGTCAAGATTCGCGGCTTCGTCCACGACGCCGGCGGCGAAGTGACCGAGAGCGAGTCCGGGCGCATTCGCGTCGAGCTGGGCGTGAACCCTGCCAAGCCGGGCCTCGGCCGCGAAGACAAGTTCTATCAATCGAGCCTAGAAATCGAATTGCGCTTGCAACCCATCGAGGCGAAGCAAGACAACCGCTTGCTCGTCACCGTCGCGTTTTTTCCGCCGGACCGATACACGCGCGACAATCACGGCTGGCGTCAGAGATGCACCAAGATCTTCTGCGACGTGCGCGCTTATCTCATGGGCCGTTCGGAATCCTGAATCTAATCTCCCACGGGCAACGTCGTCGGCTTGGCCGATGGTTGCAACAAGCTGCGTTCGAGCGCTTCCTTGGCCTTGTCGAATTCCGGCTGCCAGGTGATTTCCGGGGCCATGTTTACCATGCAATCGCGCAGTTTTTCGAGCGTATTGCGGGCCATGTGCGGACATTTGTTGCAGGCACAGGTGATGCCCGGCACCGGGTGATAGCGGTGTTCCGGGTGCTTCGATTGCAACTGCCACATCATGTTCGCTTCGGTCGCCACGAGGAAATCGGTCGGCTCCTTGAACTGGCTCACGTAGCGGATCATGTTTTCGGTGCCGCCAATGAAATCGCTGTGCTCGCGGATGTTGGCCGGGCACTCGGGATGGGCGATCGTCTTGGCGTGCGGCAACTGCTTCTTCAATTTGAGCAAATCCTGTACGCTGAAGATCTCGTGAACCATGCACGAGCCGTTCCACAAGATCATCTCGCGCCCCGTGACCTCCTGCAAATACTGGCCGAGATGGTAATCGGGCACGAACAGAATCTCGAAGTTCGGCGGCACGCGGCGAATCACTTCCTCGGCGTTGCCGCTGGTCACGATCCAATCGGAAAGCGCCTTGGTCGCCGCGGTGCTGTTGATGTAGGTGACGGTCTGAAATCTGCGGCCATTGAGGCGGAGCATTTCCTGATAGCGGGCCAGTTTGTCGGCCGGGCACGACTCGGCGAGCGAGCAGCCGGCCTCGAGATCGGGCAACAGCACCGTCTTGTTCGGATTGAGAATCTTTGCCGTTTCAGCCATGAAATGCACGCCGCAAAAGACGATCACCGGCGAATCGACCTTGGTGGCGGCACGAGCGAGCTTCAGGCTATCGCCGGTGACGTCGGCAAGCTCCTGAATCTCGCTTTCCTGGTAGTAGTGAGCGAGGATGGTCGCGCCGATCTTCTTTTTGAGGGCTTTGATTTCCCCGACAATGTCCGTGGTGGAGGGGGCAATCGTGGACATGGCATCGGTTCCTTGTTTTTAGAGTGGCGGAGGAACAACCCACGCTATGGTTATTGTACGGCGCTGGCCGGGTCGGAGGGGTTGAACCTGAATTCTCGTGAACTAATTCAAACTCCTGTCGTTTACGTTTCGCGCTCGCGCTGCGCTTCAGGCGGCAGGCATTGCAGCCGAGCGCGAAACGCGAACCGATTCCATTGAGGCCTGCCTTGCTGACGATTCACGACGTTCCCATCGCGGACACCTTTGCCGAAGCCTTTCCGATGACGGCGGCGCGCTTGCTGGTGACCGCCGAAACCATTGGCTGGGCGCGAACCGCCGGGCAAGTGACGACTGGCTATGCGGCGTCGGTCATCGGTTGCGACGCGGAGGCCGGGATCGAACGTGAACTGCCCACGAGCGAATCGCCCGACGGCCGGCCCGGCGTCAGCGTGCTTTTTTTCGGCTTCAGCCGCGACGCGCTGCAAAAAGCCGTCGGCAACCGCGTCGCTCAGTGCATCCTCACCTGCCCTACCACGGCATGTTACAACGGGCTTCCGGTCGTCAAGGACAAGACCATTCGTATCGGCGGTAACTTGCGTTTCTTTGGCGACGGTTGGCAATTCAGCAAGAAACTGGAAGGCCGGCGCTTCTGGCGCTTGCCGGTGATGGACGGTGAGTTTCTCTGCGAAGACCTGTTCGGCACGGTGAAGGGCGTGGCGGGCGGCAACTTTCTGATTGTCGGTGCGAGTCAGTCGGCGGCGTTGGCGGCGGCGGAGGCTGCGGCCTCTGCCATGCGCCAAGTGAGCGGCGTCATCATGCCCTTCCCCGGCGGACTGGTGCGCAGCGGCAGCAAGATCGGCAGCAAATACAAGAAGCTCAAAGCCAGCACCAACGACGCCTATTGCCCGACCATTCGCGGAGCGGTGAACAGCGAATTGCCGGAGGGCGCCAACGCGGTGTACGAGATCGTGATTGACGGAGTCGATTTGGCGGCGGTCGAGGCGGCCATGAAAGTTGGAATTACCGCCGCGTGCCGTCCCGGAATCTTGCGAATTACGGCGGGCAATTATGGCGGAAAACTCGGCCCGCACCATATTCACTTGCACAGGCTGCTGGGATAATAGAGCACGTGATGCCATTCGGTCTATTGGCCGGGGAGAGGCTTGCTAAGATCGCCATAATCGAAATTCAGGAATCCTAAGTAGATACTCGCTAGACGGAAAATGAACCAGATAATGATAATTGCTACGAACAGCCACACGCCAAACGTCGCGAAACGATTCAGGACCGTCATCTTAAGGCTGGCTTCTTCTTGGTAATGCTGCGCTTGGCGGCCCATCACCTCGGGAATCTGCCCGCTTTCTTCGCCGCTATGAACCGCATGCAGAAAATCTTCCGGGAAGATCTGACATTGCGTCAGGGCTTCGGTCACGCTGGATCCACCCTTGATCGCGCTCGCGGCAGGCTCCGAGCAAGCCTCATAGGCGCCATTGCCGCAAGCCCACAAGCTGCGCTTCACCGCTTTGGCCGTAGGTAAACTGCTGTCGAGCGTGAGCTTCAATGCCAGCGACAATCGAGCCAACGCTAACGCTTGTAGGCACGGCCCGATCGCCGGAATACTCAATAGCATTCGATGCACGGTGGACTTCTGGCCGAGCGCTCGGGTGGCCACGAAATAGATCGCGAACAACCCACTGAAAAAAAGAAAGACTATGGCGAGGAATTTGATGGCTCCTGGCGGACCCACGCCAAGTCCCAGCGGATCGAGCTTTATACCACCGCCCTGAGAGATCCAACCCAGAATCAGCAGTAGTAACGTGATAACGCCGATGGCCGCTACCAGTTGAAACACTGGCCAGATACTCATGGCGATGAATTCGCGCCGCAGGCGCAGTTGCTCTCGATAGTAGCGTTCGAGTTCGTGGAAGATTTCGGGCAAATTGCCCGTCTGCTCGCCCACCGAGACCATGCTCACGAACAGCGGTGGAAATGCGCTGCCGTCGGTCCTCAGGACGTCTTCGAGGCTGTCGCCTTTGTCAAGGCGTTCGCAAATCCGGCCAATAGCGGGGCGGGCGTCGGAGGGGCCGCGCGTCGCCTGCTGCCGGAACACGTCCACCAGGCTCAGCCCGGCTCCGTGACCGACGCGAAACGCCTGACAGAGCATGACCATGCTCTTCAGCGAAATCCGGGATGAAAACAACATGAGCGCCTCGAAGACTTGACGTCAGAGGACGAGAGTATCCTACCACGAATCGGCCCTGCTACATAGACCCCACGCGGCGGATGAAAGCTCCCTACAAACGGAACGGTCATTGGTTTATTCGCCCGGAGATCGCCGTAATTCTGGCCGGCGCTGCATGTTGCGGGGGCACGGGAATGATACAATGCCGTCATGTCCAGCGCCGTGCCGGAATACGAGCCGCGTTACCTGGCTGGCGTGGTTCTGTTCAACCGCCGCGACTTTTTCGAGGCCCACGAAGTCTGGGAAAGCTTGTGGCTGGACGCCTGCGTCGGCAACGATCGGCGCTTTGTGCAAGCATTGATTCAAGCTGCGGTCGGCTTGTACCACTTCGGCAACGGCAACCGGAGCGGGGCAAAAAAGTTGTACAAGTCGAGCAAGGCCTACATGGACGCGTACCCTTCGTCGTACCTGGGTCTCGACACCGCGAAATTCTGGCGCGACATGGAGCGGTGTTTCGCGGAACTGCATGGCGCAATCGACGAGAAAGCGGACATTCGCCCGGAACCGGATTTGATTCCGCGAATCGCACTCGATCCGCAACCCGCGGCGTGGCCTGACCCGGCTCAGTATTTGGACGAGGAAGAATAGCCAATTGTTTCGCGTTTCGCGCTCGTGCGAAACAGGTTTGGAACCGTGAGTTTCCGATGAACGACGATTCGTGGGCACTGCAGAATTTCAGCGGCACGGCCCGGCTGTTTCCGTTGCCCAATATCGTCATGTTTCCACACGTCGTTCAACCGCTGCACGTCTTCGAGCCGCGCTATCGCAA
>JBGQCZ010000172.1:0-8781 GCA_041495645.1 Gemmataceae bacterium
CGAACGCCTCCTTCTTGCGCAGCAGATAATACACGGTGCGGCCGAGCTTGGCCGCCAAGGCGCCCAGCGCTCGGGCTTTGCCGTGCTTGTTTTCTCGACGCGCCAGCCACTTCTGGGCCTGGGCGTTGGAGCGCAGCAGCAAACAAGCGGCTTCGCCGAACGCCCATTTCAAGTGCGGGTTGCCGATCCGTTTGCCGCCGCTGCCTTTCTTCTTGCCGGCGCTCTCGTGCGGGCAACGCACCAGCCGGGCATAGGACAGGAACGGGCCGACATCGGCGAAGCGTTTGACGTCGTGAATCTCGTAGAGGAAGACCAGGGCCAGGATTTTGCCGATGCCGGGAACGCTCAACAGCCGGTGATAGGCTTGGGGATCGTCGATCTTGGCGGTGCGGGTCAAGTAGCGTTCCAGTTCGTCGATTTGTTCGTCGAGGGCCGCGGACAAATTGACATCGGTTTGAACGTTGCGTTGGACGCTGGGGTCGGCGAAGCGAGCGGCCAGGTTCTGGCGGTTGCGGGCCAGGGCGAGCCGCTGGCCCAGCGGCGGCAGGTTGTACTGGCTGTTGGTGTTGACCAGATGGGCGAACACGTGGGCACGCTGGCGGACCAGGAAGGTGCGTCGCCGCAGCAGGTCGCGCGTCTCTCTCATGCCTTTGGGATAGACGTAAGCTTGCGGGAAGGCGCCGCCGCGCAAGAGACGCGCCAGCTTCTCGGCGTCGACGCGATCGTTCTTGGTCTTGGCTCCGTGGATCGCCTTGAGGTACAGCGCATGGCCCAGCACGAAGGGGATCTTCTGCTCGGCGCACAGATCGGCCAGCCAGTACCAAGCGAACATGCACTCACAGCCGACGACGAGTCCGTCGCGGCAGGGAGCGAGCGCGTCGAGGAAGGCGTCGGGCGCGGCAGTGATGGTTTTGGCCAGCCGCGTCGTGCCCTCGTGGTCGACGACGTGCACGGAAATGGTCCTGGCGTGCAAATCGACGCCGGCATAGAATCGGTGTTGCTGATTGTAGAACCGCATCATGGTCTCCTTGGGGCTGGGCGGCGCCGAGCCCGCATCGTGGTTGGAAGGTCACGAATCTTCCTGAAAATCCCACGCTGGGACAAGGCTCGCCTTGATCCCGTTACACTCTTGGGACGAGCGTCCGCCCATCCCAACGAGGCCATGATGAGTATCCCAACTCACTCCTCAACTCACCACCCAACTCACTCCTCAACTCACTCCTCAACTCACCACCCAACTCACTCCTCAACTCACCACCCAACCACTTTCTCCACAAAGTTTTTGAGGGCATCGGGGGCGAGCGGGAAGTCTGGTCGCGGCAAGGAGATGCGTTCAGAAAACGAGATTCGCGCACAGGGCCGAAAGTTGGATTTAGTTTGGTTCTGCGAGTCGGCTGCGACGCCGATCCGGCTTGCCGCAGTCCGCCGGCAATCCGATCATAGCCCCATGACCTCTCCAAAACTTCGCCCCAATCGGGCCTCGGGAATCCTCCTGCATCCGACCAGCTTGCCCGGCCCTGGCTGCGGCGATCTCGGCGAGGCGGCGTATGCCTGGATCGACGCGCTGGCTCGCGCCGGCCAGCGCTGGTGGCAGATCCTTCCGCTCGGCCCGACCGGCTACGGCGACTCGCCGTACCAGAGCTTTTCCGCTTTCGCCGGCAACCCGATGCTCGTCAGTCCCGAGCAACTTGCCGCCGAAGGCCTGCTCCGCGTCGACGATTACCGCAGCACGGCCTTTCCGGCCGATCGAGTCGACTACGGCAATGTCCTTCCGTTCCGCAACGGCTTGCTCGATCGGGCTTGGGAGCAGTTCGAGCGAACCGGCGGATCATCGCTCAAGGGAGACTTCGAGCGATTCTGTCAGGACCAGGCATCGTGGCTGAACGACTACGCGCTGTTCATGGCGCTGAAGGAAGCGCAGGGCGGGGTCAGTTGGCAGGAATGGCCGGAGGCGATTCGCCTGCGCCGGCCGGAAGCGCTGAACGACGCGCGGCGCGAGCTCGGTCCGCAGGCGGTCCGGCACCAGTTCCGCCAGTTCCTGTTCTTCCGCCAATGGACGCGGTTGCGGGCGTTTGCCCACGGCAAGCGCGTGAAGATCATCGGCGACGTGCCGATCTTCGTGGCGGGTGATTCGGCGGACGTGTGGGCCCATCCGCAATTGTTTTTGATGGATTCGCAGCGGCGGCAGACGGTGATGGCGGGCGTGCCACCGGATTATTTCAGCACGACGGGCCAACTCTGGGGCAACCCGATCTACGACTGGGAGGCGGCCAGACGCGAGGGTTACGCCTGGTGGGTGGCGCGCATGAAGGCGACGTTCGCGCTGGCGGACGTGGTGCGGATCGATCACTTCCGGGGTTTCGCGGCGGCGTGGCACGTGCCGGGCGGTTCGTTGACGGCCCAGAAGGGCGCTTGGGTGCCGGGTCCGGGAATGGATTTATTCGCAAAGTTACGTAGCGCGTTGGGCACATTGCCGCTGATCGCCGAAGACTTGGGCGTGATCACGCCGGATGTGGAAAAGCTGCGCGATTCGCTCGGCCTGCCCGGCATGCGCGTGCTGCAGTTCGCGTTCGGCGGCGATGCGGAGAATGCTTATCTGCCGCACAATTACAGCCGCGCCAGCGTGGCCTATACGGGCACGCACGACAACGACACGACGCGAGGCTGGTTGTCGACTCGGGCGGAGAAGGAGGTCGATCACGTGCGCCGGTATCTGGGCCGCGACGGGTCGGACGTGGCGTGGGATTTTATCCGGCTGTCGTGGTCGTCGATCGCGGACTTGGCGGTAGCGCCGTTGCAAGATGTGTTAGATCTCGGCAGCGAAGCGCGGATGAACACGCCGGGCAAGCCGGACGGCAATTGGACGTGGCGGATTCCGGAAGGAGCATTGCGGGAAGACGTGTTGGCACGCTTGGCTGAAATGACGGTGATTTATGGACGAGCGTGAACCACTCGCGGCTTTGCGCGTGGCGCAAAGCCGCAAGCGGCTTGAGTCAATGGGTTCCGAGGTCAGCGAGGATTTCGGCGGCGTGGTTGGAATCGCCAACGGTGTCGAACGCCGCGTAGCCGACGAATTTGCCGTTCATCACGACCATCGAAAGGCCCTGAAAGCTGATGCCGGCCAGGGCCCATTGCTGGGTGAGCCGGTGGGCCAGGCCTTGTTCATTGTCTCCTTCGACGCGCATGACCACGGGGTCGTGAACTTCGTGCAGATCGACGGCCTTGGCAGCCTTGATCTGTTCGGCCGAGCTCAGCGGCGCCAAATACAGGATGCCTTTGCCGGGCTTTTCCGGGAGGCGACGAGTGAACACGAACGCCAGGTTTGCGCCAGCGGCTGCCAATGCCGCCAGCTTCGCCGCGACGCCACCCGCTTTGTCGTCCACCTCCCCCGCCCAGACATGCACGCGATCGAGTCGAAAGCGCATGGCCGTCCTCCTTTCGTGAGTCGAGTCGAAGATGTGTTCCCCGGCCGTGATGATACCGCATCCGCGCCGCGAGGGAAACGGTTCAGTTTCAAGAATCCGGAATTCTCTTGATTCGGTGCTGAAGATATGAGGGGTGCGCCGTGCGAAGCGAAAAACGAGATCGGACCATACGCGGGAAGCGCACGATCCGATCCGGCATGAAACAATCGGGCTCGACCTTAGGGCTTGGCCGGCAACGGCATGAGAGCGGGCTGCGAGATGATGACCGGCTGTTCGCATGCGGGCTTCGGCACGCACTTGGTAACGCATTCCTCGGTCGTGCGAATCTTCACGACCAGGAACTTTTTGGTACGAACTTGCCCGCATTTGGCTTCTTTGCATTCGCCGCAGTCGCTCGACCCAATCAAGCCGGCGAGGAAGGAGCCTTTCGGCAGGCAGAAGTCTTCGCAGACGCTCGTGTAAACGCGTTTCGAGACCTTTTTCGTTTCGGTCACTGGCTGGCAGACCTTGCATTCGCCGCCATGATTACCCAGGGCACGAATAACTTGGTCTTCCGCCGCCGCGGACGAAACCAAGCCGGCCGCAGTAATCATCGAAAGGAACTTGATTCGGATCATATTTGGCAACTCCTTTTGCAAACCGTGCCCGAAAGCTCCACTAGTTTATCCACTTCAAACTTAGTTTCTCAGAACGAAAGCTGCGTTCGGATGCCAAAACCATCGAGGTTACCAGAAATACCGCCATTTGGCGTTGTGGCACTCTTGTGATAGCGGTTGTTGTGCAAATACTCGAACTGAACCTTCATGTTGTTGTTCAAGTACCAATTCAGACCCAACTCGAGACCATCGAGTTGCCCGCCTTGAACCAGTCCGTCATCCAGGCTCAAATGCGACCAACGGGCCGCCAATTCCCAGGCCCCAGTGTTCCAGGACCAGCGGCCATTTTCGTCCTTCAAGAACCAGAATGGGTTGAACACGTTGGGAATATAGTGAGCCCCCAACCGCCCAAAACGACGATCATACTCGCGGTGTTCGCCCGTCAAGAAGTAGGAAACCTGAACGTAGTAACCGCTAAACCCGAGGTTGCCTTGGTTGACGTTGTTGACGACGGCGTTGTTCGCGTAGGTCCAGACCGCTTCCGCCTGGAAGGAAAGAGGTCCAGCAATAGCAAGGAACTCGGTGGCAAAAATCGACGCGGAATCAGCAATGATGCTGCCCGTATCCACCCAACGGCTGGAGTTGCCGGGATTGACGCCGTTGCCGTAGTCGCCGATCGCATCGCGCATTTGCGGCCGAGCCCGGAAGCGCACGACGGACGGACCCACGACACCGGGATCCGGATTCTCCGCATTGCGCCAAGTGGCAGACCCGCCCACATGAATCAGAAACCGTCCTTCATTCTCATACACGGGCAGGAAGGTCAGACGACCTGTGTACGCATACGCTCCGTCTCCGAAGGCTGCACCGGTGTTGTCGCGCGTTACGGATTTTGGCCGCCACAGCATCCCTTGCCAGGTGACGCGATCATCCAGTGCGCTGTTGGCCGTCAAAATGCCTGCTCCGAAATTGTCGAAAAATGCATCTGTGAATACTGCCTGCTCAAGAAATGTCATGTCTCTACTGGTGCTAATCATATCGCCTTCAAGCCCTTGAGGGATTTTCTGGTTGCCGACGCGAATGGTCCCGAGGATGGGTATCTTCGTCACGCCCACCCATGCTTCATCGAGGGTGGGGATGCTTTTGCTGACCTGTTCCAGGGCCGGCACGAAGTTGAATTCCCCAATCTCCCAAAGTCTGCCGTCCATCTGGATTCGCACGCGACGGAAGAATGTTCCATCCTGGAGGTCGCCCACTTGGGTGGTCGATCTCAAGTTGTTACTCTGCGAAAACCAAACCGTGTCTTCTTGGATCCAGCCACCAACGTGCACGCTGAAATCCTTGTTAGGCGTCTCAAATCTGAGACCGTACCCGCCTTGCATGTCCCAGCGGACGCTCATTTTCAGGTCGGTTCCGACTCGAAAACCTTCCTCTTCTTTTTTCTTATCCTCTTCGTTCTTTTTCTTTTCCTCGGCTTCCTTCTTTTCTTCTTCGTTCTTTTTGATCACGTCGAGGATGAGCGCGCGCATAGCCGGCGAATCGTTGGAATTGGCGGGCTGAAGCTCGATCGGGGCGGGTTGGTTCAGGCTCATGGGGGGCGCCGGCAATTCCGCCTGCGATTCTCTCGGTAATTGATTTGGGCTCGGAACCTGGCCGTTTTGGGCCTCGCTGACCATCGGTATCGTGATGGCGAACAACACCCCTAGCACCCAGCGGATCACTGCCGAATCCAAACAACGCAAACGTCGCATTTTCCACCCCGATTGCCCAAATAATCGGCATATTCTCATCAACCGGTATTACCGAATTTTTCGTCACGCTTGGCGCAAAAGAATATGAAAACGCCGGGCAGATTCCACAATTTCACAATCGGTGGAGAGTTGGATAAACTGCGTGGCAGTTCGTCCGCGACTCGGCATTCGGGACAAGACTGGTTTCAAGCCTTTCCAAAGCCCCATTAACCGCATCATCTCGACCCAAGGCTCAAGCTCATAAGCACAGCTTATGACGGCGTGTCTTGGTATTAGCCCCGCTCGCTAACGCCTTACCGCTGGCGCGACTAATGTGCCCTCAGCAGAACTTGACGTAATAAGCAAGGTTCTAATCCATCTTGACCTCCGACGACCCCGGTGGCCGACAGGACTGATGAATTCGGCAGGAGCGGCCCATGAAACTCGGCTTGGTGATTTGCTCGAATGATCCAGAAACCGTGTGGAACGCATTTCGGTTCGCCAATCACGCCATCGAACATCATCAGGACGAGATTCAAGTCTTCCTGTTTGGCAAAGGCGTCGAGGCCGAGTCGCTGAGCACGGAGAAATTCAACCTGGCCGAACAGATGCAACGATTGACGGCGCGGGGTGGAAGGATTCTGGCTTGCGGCACGTGCCTGCAACTGCGACAGGCCCAGGCAACCGAAATGTGTCCGGTTTCCACAATGAAAGACCTGCATCAGATCGTTGTCCAGTGCGACAAAGTGCTGACCTTCTAACGGCGACTGGCCCATCAAGCTGAAAGGGGTGGAGAGTATGGCATGGGTAAGAACGATCGCCCCGGAAGCGGCCACGGGCAAGTTGGGGGAAGTATTTCAGCGAGTCCGTGAACGCGCGGGTGTTGTACCCAACATCGCCAAATTGCAATCCCTGCGACCGAACACGATGGAGCATGGTTTTAACCTCTATTGCCAAGTCATGGACGACCAGACCGGCATCGGTAAGCGCGAGCGGGTGCTCATCGCCACGGTCGTGTCGAAGGTGAACGGTTGCTTGTACTGAATGGAGTCGCATGAGAAAGACCTCCGGTCGGTGGTCGAGAGCGATAAGCAGCGGCAGGCTGTGCAGGAGAACTTCCGCACGGCAGGCCTGACTCTAAGAGAAGTTGCCCTGTTGGATTTTGCCATGATACTCACCAAGAACCCGTCGGGCGTGCGGCAAGACGACTTGGACTCCTTGCGTCGACATGGTTTCACGGATGAGCAGCTTGTCGATGCCGTCCATTGCATCAGCTACTTCAATTTCATCAATCGGGTTCTTGATGGACTGGGCGTCGATCCCGAACCGACCATGCGATATGGCAGCGAGGCGAGATGAGCCAGCAGAGTTTCCCCAAATCCGCTGACCAATCCACGGCTGGAATGCATCGGCTGCTCGCGCTCTTGTATGGCATCGTCGCCTACATGACCTTCCTCGCCAGCTTCCTCTACGCCATCGGATTCCTGGCCAATTTCGGTGTCCCGAAGTCGATCGACTCCGGCCCTGAGCCGTCTCTGCCCGAAGCGTTAACGGCGGACATAATATTGTTGGGGCTTTTCGCGGTTCAGCACAGTGTCATGGCGCGGCCGGTGTTCAAGCGCTGGTGGACGCGGCTCATACCGACGCCCGTCGAGCGCAGCACTTACGTGCTGGCGAGCAGCCTGTTGCTGGTCCTGTTGTTCTGGCAGTGGCGTCCGATCCCGGCCGTTGTGTACGAAGTGACTGAACCGGCCGCGCGATTTGCATTGCATGGCCTGTCCCTGGTGGGTTGGTCGGGCGTGTTGATCTCGTCGTTCCTAATCGACCATTTCGATCTCTTCGGCCTGAGACAGGTTTACCTGTTTGCCACGAACAGACCGTACTCGTCCCCGAAATTCCGCGTAACTGCCGCATATCGGGTCATTCGGCACCCGATTATGCTTGGATTCCTGATCGCTTTTTGGGCCACGCCGACGATGACCTTGGGCCATTTACTCTTTGCCGCACTGACAACGGCCTACATTTTCATCGGCGTGAGCCTGGAAGAACGGGACTTGAAGATGACCTTCGGCCAAACCTACGAAGATTACCGGCGGCAAGTGGGTATGATCGTGCCTTGGCTTGGCAAAGGCAAAACATGATCTGAGCCCATTCTCAAGCTCGAAAAACCTCCCGCACATTGTCGCGAAGAAGGCGACGGGCCAGCTCAACCGCCTGCGTTTCGTTTAGCCGTTTGGGCGCGACAAAGTCATCCGCCAACACCTTCGCCAAGGACCGCCGGTACATGTCATACTTGGGCAGCACGAATTCCAGCTTGTAGGCGTCGCTGTAATAGCCGATCTGCTTCGTTTTCGGCACCGCTTCCAGCCGCGCTCGCAAGTCCGCCTCGATGTACGCGGGAACGTTCGAGTACCACCAATGCCCGCTCGTCACCACGTTCGGGAATATCCAGGCATGGCTCATTAACTCCTGATTGAGGCCGCTCGACAATACGGAGACGCAAAAAGTGACTTCGGGGAATGAGTTGAACAGGTTCTGGTACTGAATCAGCGAGCAGCGATGGTCGAACAGGTCCTGGCCTTGATAGACGCCGCCCGCATACACATTACGGTTCACGCCGATCATGAGGTCGAATGGAAGTTTGAAGTCGCGACAGAACTCGGCGAGCATCCAAAACGCGGCATTCGCCTCCGGTCCGGTTGGCGCGAAATCCGGCGGCAGGGAAATCGCGCAGGCCTTCGCGCCATTCTTCGTGAAATGCTCGAACAATTTGCCGACGGACTTGCGCAAATCGGGAATGCTCCCCACACTCACGCCGGTAGCTTTCTCCAAGCGCTGTTTGATTTCGGGCTGTTTCAATTGAAACACCAACGCATCGGTTCGCAGGCAAGGAACGTATTTGCCGGTGTCGAATCCTTCGAGCGGATCGTCGAATTCATTCGTCAGGAAGATCTTCTCCAAGTTCGACTTCTGGAAGACCTGAGCTTCCCAATCGGGTTGATTGAAGACTCTGTCGGCGGCATCGCACAG
>JBGQCZ010000173.1:0-8767 GCA_041495645.1 Gemmataceae bacterium
CAGTTGCGGCAGGCACATGTCGAGCGCGTATTTCGAGCGAATGAACTCGGCCGCGTTGGTTCCCAAGTGACGGTGGTCATCGGGCTTTTGCAGGACGGCGCAGGCATTTTGGGCCAATCCGTCCACGTCGAAGAAGTCCGCTAGAAGGCCGTTCTTGCCGTGCTCGATCATCTCGCGCACCGGAGCGGTGCCCGAGGCGACGACGGGCGCGCCGCAAGCCAATGCATCCATCAGCGACCACGACAGCACGAACGGGACGGTGAAATACAAATGCAAATCGGTTTGAGCGAGCAGTTGGGCCAAGGCCTCGGGCGGCATCAGGCCGACGAAGGCGAACTTGGACATGTCGTATTGATCCTGGGCCAGCACCCATTGCTTATAGGTAAGCCCGCCGGTGCGCTTGTCGTCGCCGCCGTAACAGATGCGGTCTTGCCCGACCACCACGAAGCGCACGTCTTGCAAGCGCTGATAGATCTTCTTCGCCACCTTCATGAAGATGTCGAAACCGCGGATCGACTCAAACCCGCGGGCCACGTAGGTGACGAGCTTCACATGGCCGGGATGACAAACTTCCCGGCTTTGCGCTCGCCTTCCACACGCGGCAACGGCTTCCAAACGGCGGTATCGACGCCATCGAAAATCACGCGCACCTTCGAATGAAACAACGGCGGCAGCTTATCGCGCTGGAATCGTGTGGGAGCGTAGGCGAGATCGCAGTTGGCGAGATCTACGAGCAGGGCCGGGTTGCGAAAGTGCGAGCGCAACTTGTCCTCTTCGGGCGGAACAATGTCGGGCCGGAAGTCGAGGTCGGAGTCGCGCGTGTGGTAGTAATACTCAAAGTAATTGATTATCGGGCAGCGATACAGTTCGCGCAGCAGTACGGTGGAGACGTAACCCGAATGACCGACGATGAGATCGGGCACGACATCGGGCCGGGCCTTCAACGCGTCGTAAACGCCGTGGCTGTGCCAGACGAGGTTTTCGAAGGTGCGGCTGCTGTAATGCGTGCTCTTGGTGGCCCCGCCGCGCGGCTCGTACTTGATGCGCTCGATCCCATCGACCTTGCCCGCTTCCTTGCGCGACACGAAGGTCACGCGATGCCCCTCGCGGGCGAGTTGAGCGGCGATCATCCCGAACTGGGCCGGGAAATTCTGGTGCAGGAACAAGGCGTGCATGGAGAGCTCGACGACTGCGAATGAAAGGCCGAGATCAGTTTCCGTTTGCCTGCGCCATCACCTCGTCCCACGACCATGGACATTCGACTGGAAACACGGTTTTTTCGAGTCCAGTTTCGGCGGCCGTACGATCCACGGCATCTTTGTACGCCTTAGCGAGCACCTCGTTGGCATGCACTCGTAAACTGCCACTCTCGAGCAATTGTCGCAACTCACTGCGTTGAGTGACGATTGTGCCGCGCCAGGAGCTGGAGCGATGGTCGGGCTGATGATCCCATTTCAAAAGATGAGCCAGCAGAACAACCAACCGGCTGAAGACTTCGCGCTTGTCGCGTCGGGCCATGTCGGAAAGGTACTCGCTGAGGTGTTCGCGATCGATCTCATCGAATCGTCGTTGGGACACCAGGCTCGCGGTCTGTTCGAGCCAGGCGGTTTCATCCTGCTCGTAAAGCGACGGCGGGGAAAGTGCGGCTTGCTTCGGCATTACGGATGTTCCTCCGGCGGGCATTATAGCACGATCTAACCCTTCAGAATCTTCTCCAGCAATTTCTTCGTGGCGCGGATGCCGTCCGGCTCACTCATTTTGCCGCCTTCGTATTCGATGCCCACGAAGCCGTGGTAGCCGGCATTGACCACGATCTTCATCATCTTCGGGTAATCGGTGTGAGTCTCGTTGCCTTCGGCGTCGAAATCGTGCGACTTGGCGCTGACACCCTTGGCGAATGGCATCAATTCGGTCACGCCTTTGTAGCGGTCGTAACTGCCGAAGTTGCCAAAGTCCGGCAGCGTGCCGCAGCGCGGATGATCGACCTTTTTCATGACCGCCGTCAGCCATTGCCCGTTGGATGACAGCCCGCCGTGGTTTTCGACGATGGTGTTGAGTTCGAGCTTGGCGGTGAACTCGGTCAACTGGCGCAGTCCGTCGGCGACGCGATCCAATTGTTCCTCCTGGCTGCCGCTGCTATAGGCGTTCACGCGGATCGAATGGCAGCCGAGCGCCTTGGCCCACTCGGCCCAGCGATGATGGTTGGCGACGGCTTGGCTGCGCTTCTTGGTGTCCGCGTCGCCGAGCGCTCCTTCGCCGTCGCACATGATCAGAACGCTGCGCACCCCCTCGCCCTCGGCCCGTTTCTTCAGTTCCTTCACATAGTCGTCGTCCTTTTTCTTGTCCTTGTAAAACTGGTTCACGTATTCGACCGCTTCGATGCCGTAATCGTTCTTCGCGATCTTGGCGAAGTCGATGGGGACGAGTTTCTTGCCGAAAAACGCCCGATGCAGCGACCACTGGGCCAGCGAGAGTTTGAACAGCGGTTCTTTTTTCTTGTCGTCGGCCCGCAACGTGGCGAGGCCAAGACTTGCGGTGACAGCAGCGGAATGAGTGAGAAATTGGCGGCGATCCATGATGCTACTCCTTTAGGAACACTGATGTCGGCTCGATTCTAATCCACTGGATGTCGAAAAAACAAATTCCAACCCACAAATTCCAAGGAAATTCCAAGAGCCAAGAATGCAAGTTCCAAACCCGCAGATTCCGAGGAAGTCCTTGGAATTTGGGTATTGGAGCTTGGGTCTTCCTTGGAACTTGTGGGTTGGAATTTGGATTTTCCTTGGAATTTGTGGGTTGGAACTTGGAATTGACTACCAATGCGAAATTGGTCCGCTCGGCACGGGAATAGGTGATTCGCCGGCATCGCGTTCGACCCAATCAAGCGGCTCACCGCGTTCCAGGATCAGTTCGACAGTTTCATCAAATTGCGCAACGCTTTCGAGCCGGATCAGTGTGTGTTGAATTTCCTTGCTGGTGCGCAACGACTTGCAGTACCAGTTGGCGACTTTGCGGAATTGCAGGCAGCCGAAATGTTCGCCGCGCCATTTGACCAGCCGGTGAAAGTGCGTGGCCATGAAATCGACGCGTTCGCGCCAGGTCGCGCGAGGGCCAGGGTCGCCGGTGCGCAGCCATGCATCGAGTTGGCGGAAGAACCACGGATTGAGCAAGGCGCCGCGGCCGATGGCGATGGCGGCGCAGCCGGTTTCGTCGAACATGCGGGCGGCATCGGCGAGCGAGCGCACGTCGCCGTTTCCGATGATCGGGATGCGCCGCACCGCTTCGACCACCTGGCGGATGCCATCGAGCTTCACGTGCCCGCCGAAGCCTTGCTCGCGCGTGCGACCGTGGACCGTGACCGCCGCCACGCCCGCATCCTCGAACCTGCGGGCGAATTCCGGCGCGCTCCACGACGCATCGTCCCAACCCAGGCGCATCTTTACCGTGACCGGAATTCTGACCGAAGCCACGACGCGATGCACGAGATTCATCGTGGCATTCGCATCGCACATCATCGCCGACCCGCCGCCGTTCTTGGTGATTTTGTGGACCGGGCAGCCCATGTTGATGTCGATGCTGGTCGCGCCGTAGGTTTCGAGCCATTGCGCCGCCGCCGACATCTCATCCGGGTTGGCCCCGAAGATCTGCACCACAAACGGCCGGTCTTCCGGACAAGTCGCGAGCAATTCGTAGGTCTTTTTCTTGCCTTCGAGAATGGCCCGCCCGTTGACAAGATCGGTGGTGGCGAGACCTAGCCCACCGAGTTCACGCACGGAAAGGCGCAGCGCCAGATTGGTGTAACCCGCGAGCGGCGCAAGATGAAACCGGCTCGGCAATTCGAGGTCGCCGTAGCGCAGGGGGGAATCGAAGATGGGCGGAGTTGGAATCATTGTTACCGGTTTAACCGCGACGCGGAGTCTTCGGAGCGGAGCGGAGCGCGCCGGCCTGCTAACAGTTTAACCGCGACGCGGAGTCTTCGGAGCGGAGCGCGCGGGCCTCGCGCTTAAACTGTTGTACGCTTCTTCAATCGCACCCGCCACCACAGACCCATCAACGCGATCACTCCCAGCCACGCGGCCAAGCGCAAATAACGCCGATAATCGGTCCGCGTCAAATCCTCATCGGCCAGACAGAAGTCGTAGTAGCCGTTGAACATCTCGTCGGTGGTCTGCGGGCCGGCGTGGACTTCGGCGTTTGGGTCCGGGTTGTACGGGTTGGCGTCGGAATTGTCGTAGTGGCCGGTCGCGGTCAGCACCGTGCCGGCGGGCAGGAACTTCGGCTCGGCGAAGACGTAGCGATGTTGCCATTCGAAGTCCCATTTCGGAACGGAAAGCAAAATCTCCGTGCGACCATCGGGATAGGTCGCCTCGTAGCGGAACGACACGCCGCGCAGGTGCATGTGCGGAAACAGTGCCAGCAAGAGTACGTCTTTCTCGAACGTGCGACTTCGCGTTTCGATGTGATTGGGGCAGCGCGGCGTGATCGTCATTTCTTCGGAGATGAGAATGTTGGTGGCGACTTCCTTGCGGACCGTTTTTGGGTCGGCGAAACGCAAGCCAAGCCGCGTCTGGTCGGTTTGGCCCGGACCGTTCGGCACATAATGAATGACGAACACGAGCCGCCAACCACGAGGAATCTTTTTCGCCATGCCATGAGGCAATGTCATGGGCGGAGTGCCCATCGCATAGGCGGCCAGGCAGAACGATTGCAATTCGCCTTGAACGATAAGGCCTTCCACGCCGGGCGGTTTGAGAAAAACGGTGGCATGATGCACTACCGCGCGGTTGCCCGGCAGAATCTCAGCCTGTTGAACCCAGCGATCTTCCGTGAATCCCGGATCGACCTCGAACAATTGATAGGGAATGACCCCCTCAGCCGGCACGGCGAAGGGTTGCGGAATCGGCACGATCATGTCGGGCTTTGGGATGTGCCAGCCGTCGCGGATTGACGGTTCGGGCCGCGCGGTTTCAGGCGCTTGGCCAGGTTGAGCACCAGTGGCGCACCAATCGAGAATGGTGGTCCGCTCCAGATTGGTCAGGCTTGGGTCGCTGGCGAACTTGCCGTACTTCGGGTCGGCGTGCCAGGGAGGCATGCGCTTCTCGGCAACGGCTTCGCGAATCGCGCCAGCTTTGCGCACAGCGTCTTCGGCGGTCAGCAATGAAAAGGGTGCGATCCCGCCCGGTTGATGGCAGACAACACATCGCCGGTACATGATCGAGACAACGTCTTGATAATAAGTCGCTCGCACCCCCGGCTTCGCGGCATGAGTGTCGGTGCGCTCGATCGGACAACCCGCTGGCTGCGTCACGGGCACAGATACCAGTTTTCCCGCCAACAATTCCTCCAGTGCGATCTCCAAATCGGCCCGGCTCGGCTTGCTTTTGTGTGAACCGGGACTGAACTGGTCATCGACGCGCCCGCGATAGCGAACCCGTCGTTGCCGGTCGAGAACGACGACTTCCGGCACGCGCGACACGCCGAGTCGGTCCACAAGTGCCTGATGTTTGTCAGATAGAAGCGGAAAGGAGAGGCGGAAGTCTTTTTCGAACATCACGATTGCGGCGGTTGGATTTTCAGGATTGGGAATGATGCCGACGATTGCGACGCCGCGCGATTCAAAACGGGCGGCCAGTTCCGAAAGCCGGCTCGCGTATTGCCGCGACACGGGACAATCCACGCCCAGGAACGCGATCACCACGGGACGATCGCACCATTCGTGAAGCGATCGCACCCGTCCCGCGGAATCCGGAAGCGCGAAATCACCGACCGGAAGCGCGGACCAGAGAAGAGCGGCAAGCCAGGGCATATAGCTGTTCCTCCGGCGCAAACCTAGCATGCGGAAGGGTCTAGCCGACTTGATAATATACAATTATCCACTATAATCCTGGAAGTGACTGTGTTTTCTACTGGCGGCTGAGCATCAGCCGTCCCGGGGTTTGTGCGCAACTCGGTGTGACAGGTCTGAAAATGTCCCAAAATGTCCATCCGCAAGCCCGGCGCTCCAAAAAATTCGGGTTCAATCCGCGGAAAGCCACGAAAATCTTCGTCTTCCCACGATTTGATTTCCATGCTACGGTTCAATCAGGTCACATTCCGGGCTGGGCCCGGGCTCTCGACGGCGACGATTCATCCTGCCTATCCTCTCCCCTGAGTCCTCGGCCGACCCGCTGAGGATATATTGTCATGTTTGCCCCCGTCATTCGGAATCTCATTCCCGTCGCTCTGACGTTCGTTTTGTTAGCACCCTTGCGCGCGCAGGTGACGCCGGACGGGCCAAGACCGCCCGAACAAGCACGGCAGCGCTTGACGGAACCACAACTCGCCGTCGATCTTTCGCCCGACGGCACGCGCATTGTCTGCAGCGGGCAAAATCAAGCCGTGCGCCAGATGAGTATCAACGGCTCGGAATTGCCGGCGCTGAAAAACGGCCCCGGCGGTTGGTCGATCGCCTATTCTCCCGATGGCCGGATCATCATCGGCTGCGGGCTTGACCGCACCATCCGCTTGTGGGAAGCCGACACCGGCCGCGAACTTCGCCATCTCGACGGGCATGTGCAGATCGCCTGGATGGCGCAGTTTCTGCCCGACGGCGAGCACATTCTCTCGGTGGGCGAGGACTCGACCATCCGCATTTGGACCGCCTACAACGGCAAGGAGATCGGCCAGTTCATGGGTCATCCCGGCCCGATCTGGTGCATGGCTCTTTCGCCCGACGGGCGTTGGCTGGCAACCGGCGGATCGGACGGTGTGATGCGCCTGTGGGACATGTTCACCGGTAAACCGCGTCGCGCACTTGACGGTTTCCATGGCGGCGGCGTAGGCGCGCTGATGTTTTCGCCCGACAGCCGAACCATTGCCTCAACCGGCTGGCAGGATCAAAAGCTCTTTCTCTGGGAAGTTGCAACGGGCCGCTGCCGCCGTCAGGTGCCGCACGACGGCGGATCGAAAGCAGTTGTCTTTCCACCGCATGGCAACACGCTCATCACCGCGGGCAACGACAAGTACATTCGCGTCTGGGACCTGTGCAACGGAAAGGAACTGCCGCCGTTGGATGGGCACAAAGGCACTGTCAACGGCCTGGCCCTGTCGCGCAACGGCCAAACGCTCGTTTCGGTCAGCAACGACAACACGGTGCGAACGTGGAACCTGTCGAACAGGGTCACGTCGCGTAAGCCGAGTCCCTGGCCGGAACGCCAACTCGAGGCGAATTGGTCGGCGCTGGCGCGAGCGGATGCGAAAAGCGCATACGAAGCAATATCGGCGCTGGCTGGATCGCCCGAGCAAGCGATTGCGCTCTTCCGCGAACGACTTCGTCCGGCGGCCAGCCCCAACGTGCAGAGGATTTCCGCTCTGATCGCCGATACGAACAACGGTCAATACGCGGTGCGCCAAGCGGCGAGCTATGAGCTGCAGCGTTTGGGCGAAGAGGCCGAATCGCACTTGATGCGCGCCGTGCGCGAACCGGTTTCGTTGGAGTCAAAACGTCGGGCCGAGCGCGTGTTGCAGAAGCTGGAAGCCGGCGGGTTGAGCGCCGACACGCTTCGCGGTCTGCGGGCGGTCGAAGTATTGGAGCGAGTTGCCAACCCCGAAGCGCGGCAGATGCTCGAAACCCTGGCCGCAGGCGCTCCCGACACCCGCCTCACCCTGGAAGCCCAAGCCTCGTTGCGGCGAATGCCGAAGTGACCCTTTGCGGGGTGGAATCGGATTTGCTACCATGACGGTGTGGATGCCGGTGAATCACGCCGGCTCCGCCCTGACGGGAGGCAGGTCATGATTCAAGTTCGCAAAGTTCTCTACCCCACCGACTTCTCGTCGTATTCCAATCAGGCTTATTTCCATGCCGTGGCCCAGGCTGAAATCCATAATGCCAGCCTGACCATCGTTCTCGTTTACACGCCCTCGATGGCCGAGAAAGGCCGCTCGCCCGACGCCGACCGCCGCTATTGGCGCAGCCAGTTGGAATCAATTCGACCGACGAACCCGGACATTCCGATCACGCACGTGTTTCTCGAAGGCGACCCGGCCACCGAGATCATTCGCTACGCGCGCGACGCCGGCATCGACTTGATTTGCATGGGCACCCACGGCCGCACCGGCATGGAGCGCATGCTCATGGGCAGCGTGGCCGAGAAAGTCCTGCGCGACGGGCCATGCTCCACCTTGGTCGTGAAACTTCCCAAAGGGATGCCCAACACCGCCAAGCCCGACGTTGAGCTCGCCGCTTCCAGGTAGTAATGTCGCCTTTCGCTCCGCGAAAGAACGTCCTTTCGCGGAGCAAAAGACGACTCACGTCATTTTCCGCGAACCTCTACGCTTCAATTTCGGTCTGAACATCCATAGCGGTGCATGCACCAATTGGAATTTCAAGCAAAGGAACCGCCCGGCCGGCGGCGCACATCGCCCCGCATATACGGTTGGTTTTGTGCGTTCCGTGAACGGGTTTTATCGACGGCGGTTTCTACCGTGGTTAGCTCAATGGCAGAGCACCAGACTCAGAATCTGGATGTCACAGGTTCGACCCCTGTACCACCCAGCGAGCTGAACACTCGCTACCGGAACGCTTGCAAAAGCGTCTCTGACCGGCCCGAGGGAGGCGGGCTTCCGTGCGATCCGCCTTGAAGTAGCCATCTCGCTCCCGCGAGATGGTGGCCGTCAAGGCAACATGAACTTCGGCCCTGCAGTGCGTGGATTCCGCGCTGGCGGCTTTGAGACAAGCACCGTTTACGTTTCGCGCTCGCGCGAAGCCTCGGCGAGCGCGAAAACAAAC
>JBGQCZ010000174.1:0-8746 GCA_041495645.1 Gemmataceae bacterium
AGGGCGAATTTCTTGGGTTCCTGGGAATCCCCCGCGACGAGGTGACGAACTGCGCGTTTGGCGGCGACGATTTGAAAACACTGTACATCACCGGCGGCGGCACGCTTTACAGCATCAAAACGACTACTCCCGGCCGCGTGGTTTGGCCGGCGATTCGATGACTAGAAATTGAGCAATGCGTCCTCAGTGAAGAATCGAACGAACAAATAAATACTCCAATTCAGAACCGCAACGATGGTGAGCCCGGTCCAGAACGTCATGAACGTTTGAATCTGCCAAGATCGGACCTTTGCCCAACCATATCCCAACCCCAAGACGAGGCCAAACGGAAAACCTGGGCAACAGAAAATGCCCATTGCGATCAAGGCAATTCCAATCGCGTGTTCCCGATGTTTCATCGCTATAATTGCGAATATCATTAAACAAACGAAAACAACAATGGTCCATTCCATCGAGGCAAAGGCAAATATCCTTATCCAAGTGATTTGGTCGCGTAGGAGCATCATCTCATCCCCATGACGGCACTTGCATTCTATTCAACGAGAAATCGTTACAGCCGCCTCGCAATGGGGTTTACAAATTGGCATTAGGTTGAATGAGAACATGCGATGAACGGCGACGCGATTGAGATTCCGCAGAAACTCCGCGAATGGCTGAGCCATGCTGTCGAGGCCGGCGCTTCGGATTTGCATCTGATTGCGGGTAATCCGCCGGTCCTTCGCCTTCACGGCGATTTGATCGAAATGCCGGAACCGATTCTTTCCGCCGCGGCCCTGCAAGAACTCTTGCGTTCGCTTTGCACGGCCGACGCGCTGGCGCGACTGCAATCCGAACGGAACGTTGATTTTTCGCTCGATCTTTCCGCGTCCGGGCATTCCGGGCGCTTTCGCGCCAATCTGTTTTACACCGGCCGGCAAATTGGCGGCTGTTTCCGCGTGGTGCCGACCGAGATCCCGGATTTCGCCTGGGCCGGCCTTCCCGTCGAACTCGCCAAACGGCTGGCATTTCTGCGCGACGGTCTGGTCATCGTCACCGGCGCTACCGGGTCCGGCAAAACCACAACGCTCGCCATGATCGTCAATCTGTTGAACCAAGCGGGCGGCTACCGCATCATCACGGTTGAGGATCCGGTGGAATACGTGTACCCGAAAGCAGCCAATTCGGTGGTGTCGCAACGCGAACTGGGACCCGATGTGCTGACATTTGCCGACGGGCTGAAGTACGGCCTGCGTCACGACCCCGATGTAATTCTGGTGGGAGAAATCCGCGATCGCGAAACCGCGCAGATGACCCTAAGCGCTGCCGAAACCGGCCACCTGGTTTTCACGACGCTTCATACCCGCGACGCCAAAGGCGCCATTTCACGCTATGCCGACCTGTTTCCACAGGATGTGCAACGCGATGTTCGCTCGCAATTGGCGATGAGCCTGCGAGCCATTCTCAGCCAACGGTTGTTGCCTGATATCGAGAAAGGCGCCAAGCGGCATTTGGCGCTTGAAGTGCTTTGGAACACCAATCCCATCGCCAGCGCGATCCGCCAGGGCAAGCTCGAAAGCATCGACAATTACCTCATGACCGGCCGCGAAGACGGCATGCTCAGCATCGACGAATCGATCCGCCGCCTCCTGCACGAAGGCAAAATCTCGCGCCCTATCGCGGAGCAGAACGTCCGCGAACTCGCGGTGCTGAATCGGTAGAATGCCCATGTTCCGCTCTTGCCGAGGGATCGTCATGCCTTGGAAGAATTGCCTGTTAGCGACTTGCGCACTGGTTGGTTTCGTCGCCGGAGGCCGCGCCGAGGAGCCGGTCAAGCATCGCATCATGTTTGCCGAGTACGGCAAAGGCCCGAATCGGCTCGTCGAACTCGATGCGGATGGCAAGCTGGTCTGGGAACACAAGTTTCCCAGCATCTCGGTCATTTTCCAAGCACTGCCTGACGGGCATGTGGTTTACGGCTATGGCGGAAAGCCCACGGGAGTTCAAGAGATCGATCGCGACGGCAAAGTGGTGTGGAACTTCGAGAGCAAGTGTCCACAAGTGCTCGGCTGCCAGAGACTGGCCAACGGCAATACGCTGGTCGCCGAACAAGGCCCGTGCCGGGTGCTCGAAGTCGATCGCAACGGCAAGGTTGTTCGCACTACGCCGCTCGGCACCAGCGAAGCCGGCTACCATTTGCAAGTGCGTAACGTACACAAGCTCGAAAACGGCAACATTCTGGCCGCCCACGAAGGCGAAGGGGCCGCGCGCGAATACGATCCGACGGGCAAGGTGGTCTGGCAAATCACGAAGATCGAAAACTGCGGCGACGCCGTCCGTCTCGCTAACGGCAACACGCTTGTTTCTTGTGGGACGCAGAAGCGACTCATCGAAGTCACGCCCGAAGGCAAGATTGTTTGGGAATTCGGCCCGAAGGACGCGCCGGAACTGAATCTGACTTGGATCACCAACATTCAATTGTTGAAAAACGGCCACTATGTCGTGGGTAATTTTCTTCGCGGCCAGGAAGGGAAGGGCGCTCACGCCTTTGAAGTGACGAAAGAGAAGAAAGTGGTCTGGACGTTCGCCGATCACAAGTTGGCAAAGTCGATCACAACCATTCGTGTTCCGGATGATCGCTGAAAATACGAGCCGCGACTTCGATCAAGGCTGCCCGAGCCGGGCGTCCACATCCGCGCGGACTGCCTCGATTTCGGCCCGAGCGATGACGCCGGTCCCGTCCTCGGATTTCCGCGCCCGCGTGAGTCGTTCGCCGAATTCGCGCAAAGCTGCCGTATCGATGGTCCGAACCGAGTTGTCTTTCGCCCATTCCGCTGCGATCCGCTTTCCGAGGTCGTTCAACGCGGCGCGCAACTCGCTCCGCACTTCTTCCGATTGCACCAACTCGATCACGGCCTTCACCTGCTTCGTCCAACCCGTGAACACGAAGTTGCCTTCATAAAACGACCGAATGTAGCCCCAATAGCCCGACCACGATTGCCGGTCGCGGTTGGCGGGATCGCGCTCGTAGACTTCGCGAAAATCGTTTTCCTGCGGCGCGTACCACGGCTCGTTGCCGGCTCGTGCATCGTGGTCGGCCGAATTGCCGGCAGGTTCGGAATTATTGCTACAACCGGAAAATGCGGTCACGGAAAGAAGCATCAGACTGATCGTGACCAACAAAACCGAGCCACGGGACAGGCGCTTGTTGAACGAAACCACGGCATCACTCCTCCCGGCGGGGGCGAAAACGTGGAAATGTCACCATCAAATCAACATCGGCCGCCGGGCTCGCAGAACTTTAGCACAAAAAAAGGAGTGCGGTTTCACTCCGCCGCGAGCCGGTAGCCCACGCCCGGCTCGGTGAGCAGAATGGTTGGCCGGGCCGGGTCCGCCTCGATCTTGTGCCGCAAATGACCCATGTATACGCGGAGATAGTGCGTCTCCGAAACGCTGTGCGGCCCCCACACTTCTTTCAGCAATTGCCGGTGCGTGACTACCTTGCCGGCGTGTTTCACCAATAGCGAGAGCAGGCGGTATTCGATCGGAGTGAGATGGACCTCCGAGTCATTGACGAACACCAGCCGGCGCGCTTGATCCATGCGCAGATGCTGAACCGAGAACACGGCCTCGTCGGTATCTTCTCCTCGCCGCGCCGCGTGGCGCAACGCCACCCGCACGCGGGCCAACAATTCCGGCACGCCGAACGGCTTGGTCAGATAATCGTCGGCGCCCGCGTCGAGCGCCGCTACCTTATCCTTCTCTTGCCCGCGTGCCGACAACACGATGATCGGCACCGACGACCACTCGCGAACCTGCTTGATCACTTCGATTCCGTCAAGGTCGGGCAAGCCCAGATCGAGAATGATGACGTCCGGCTGAAACGACGCGGCTTCCGACAGGCCGTCCTTCGCCGTCTCGGTCTCCATCAAATTGAAGCCACGCGAACCGAGCGACGCGCGCAGGAAGCGGCGAATCGGCAACTCGTCCTCGATGATCAACACGCGGGCCGGGTCGGGCATGACGGTTCAATTCCTCGCACGATTGCGATTGGGCCGGCTTTCGGGTTCGGCCGCCAGTGGATTCTCAGGCCAGGCGTGCTTCGGGTAGCGCGCCCGCAGTTCTTTGCGCACTTGCGGATAGGTGTTCGCCCAGAAACTCGCCAAATCGTCAGTCACTTGTTGCGGGCGATAATTCGGAGCGAGCAGGTGCAGCAGCACGCTCGCCTTGCCGCCAGCGATCCGCGGCGTGTCGGTCAGCCCAAAGAGCTCCTGAATGCGGACCGCAAGTACGGGCGGCCGGCCCGCTTCGTATTTCAAAGCGATATGACTTCCGCTCGGAACCTCGATCCGCTCCGGCGCTTCGCGTTCGATCGTTTGCAACTGAGTATAACTCAGCCGCCCTCGCAACGAACCCAGCCAATCGGCATTGCGCAAGTCCGCGAATGACCGGCAACTTGAACACAAATCGGCCAGCACTTCGCGAAGAAAGGCATCGTCGAATGCCGGCAAACCAAGCTCCGGCGCCCATTGGTTCAAACATCGAATTCGTATCAAGAAGTTCCGCATCGGCGAATCCGCCGCCGGCAGCACACGCTCCAGATTCTCGCTTGCGGCTTTGCGCAAAACGCTGGCCGTTGCTTCGCCTTCCGGCAGTGCCGCCGTGCTTTCTTCGAGAATCAGGTCCATGAATCGAACGCGCTTTCGGGCCGTAACGCGCTCGGTCGATTCCTCGAATTGCACCTCGGTTGTGGTTGAAACGAGTTCCGGCGGCAGCCATTCCCGGCGTACTCCGGAGGCGATGCGCACGAGCGATTCGATCTCACCCGCATCCACGTCGAGACAAAGAAACAACTCCGGCTCGACAACTCCGCTGCCGGGCGCGACTTTCACACCGCGCCCGCCGACCATCACGCCACGCTCGCTGCGCGGATTCCGCCGCCGCGCCAGGCGATCCGGAAATGCCGGCAGAAGACATCGAACCCAGTCCGACTCGAACTCGGAACTCGAAGCGGGCATTTCCTGCTGAATCGACTGCAACAATTGATCCCGTGCTCGAAACAGAAAGTGCGCCGCACCGCGATTCACTTCGCCGAAAAGCGAAGCGGATTGGCCAGATTGCTCGAATTGTTCGAGTGCGACGATTCGATCGGCCACGTCAGAAAAAGAATCGCGGCGTTTCGGCATCGCCGGGCGAATGAACGGATCGCGTTCGGCAAGCATCGCCGCGGCCAATGCGGCCCGTTCGCCACAACCGAGCCGCTGGCCTTCGACCAACAGCCGTCCCAAACGTGGATGCACGGGTAAGCGAGGGAGGAGCTTCCCGAGATCGGTAAGTCCGGTGTCGCCAAGCGCACCAAGCCGGCGAAGCAAGAGCAACGCTTGCTCGACGGCTACTTCCTTCGGCGGTTCGAGCCACGGGAAAGCCAAAATGTCGTTCTCGCCAAGGCTCAGCAGTTGCAGCACGGCGCCGGCCAGATCGACGCGGCGAATTTCGGGGTCCGTGTGCGCGGCGCGTGCCCGGTGATTCAGTTCGGTCCACATGCGCACGCACATGCCGGGCCTGGTTCTTCCGGCGCGGCCGGCGCGCTGATCGGCGGACGCCCGCGAAATCGGCGTCAATTCGAGACGATCCAGCCCGACGGCGGGGTCATAAGTCATGACGCGCGCCAAACCGGTGTCGATCACCGCCGTGATGCCGTCCACGGTCACAGAAGTCTCGGCGACGTTCGTCGCCAGCACCACTTTGCGCCGCGATTGCGGTTGCAGCGCAGCGTCTTGGTCCTCGGCCGGCAAATCGCCATACAGCGACACCACGGCCAGATCGTGTTCGCGTGCGGCATGTTCGAGTTCGCGAGCCGTGCCGCGAATCTCGCCCAGTCCGGGCAGAAAGACGAGCAAATCGCCGTCGGTTCGATCGAGCCAGCGTTCGATTGTCCGCGCCATTGCCTCGGGCCAGCGCAGCGGTTCTTTCTTTGGCTCGTAAACGATCTCAACCGGGTACGACCGGCCTTCGCTCTCGATGATCGGGCATCCGCCCAGGTACTTCGAGACTTCCTCGACGCCGAGCGTCGCCGACATGACGACGACGCGCAACTCGGCTCGCACTTGCTGTTGCAGGTGGCGAACCAGCCCGAGCGCCAAATCGCTTTCCAGCCCCCGTTCGTGAAACTCGTCGAAGATCACGCAACCGGTTCCTTCAAGGAAGGGATCGTCTTGCAGCATACGCAACAGCACGCCGGGCGTGACGGCGACGATGCGGGTTTGCCGGCCCCATTGGCGGTCGAAGCGGACCTGGTAGCCAATCTCATCGCCGACGCGTCCGCTACGTTCGAAGGCAATGCGCCGCGCCGCCGCCCGCGCCGCCAACCGCCGCGGCTCCAGCATCAGAATGCGGCCGGGAACGACCCCCGAGTCGAGCAACGCGGGCGGCACGCGCGTGGTCTTGCCGGCCCCGGTCGGCGCTCGCAGCACGGCGCAGGGTTGCCGGCGCAGCGCTTCGACGAGTTGCGGGAGGATCGGATCAATCGGCAGCGGATCGCGGGACATGGTGATAGGTTAGCAATCCTTGCTCGCGTTTCGCGCTCGCCGCCTGGCATGGAGCGAGCGCGAAACGTAAACGGGCTGTGCATGCGCCTTGCTGGTCGCCCACGCACTCTTACAATCGACATGCAACTTGCCACTGCGACGAAATGCTCGAAGGAGTGAAAACGATGAAGGACCTTCTGTTCTCGGCGGTGATTTTGGTCGGGTTGTCGCCGTCGGCGTTTTGTCAGCAACAACCCAAACCATTGGTAACTGGACTCAAACAGCCTAGCGCTGTGGCATTTGGCCCCGGCGGGAGAATCTTCGTAACCGTCCTTGGTGAAGAAAAGAAGAAGGGCCAAGGCGCGGTCATGGTCATCGAAAAGGACAAGGCCGTTCCTTTTGTCACCGGACTCGAACATCCGATGGGAATCGTTGCCTTCCAACAGTGGTTATTCGTTGCCGAAGAGCATCAAGTCGTTCGCATCGACGCCAAGGGAAAAGCCAGTGTTTTTGCAGCGGCGGCCGCGTTTCCAACTCCACCAAAAACGCTTGGCGGCATCACGGTCGATGCGGAATCCGGCACGCTCTACGTTTGTGACTTGGGCGACGAAAAAGGCAAGGGTTATCATGCGATCTACCGAATCTCACCCCGAGGAAAGGTGGACCTTGTTGCCGGCGCGAAGACGCTTCCAGAAGGCACCGTATTCAGCAGCTTGGCGATGGATGGGCAATCCCATTTGCTGCTGACCGATGCCGGCGGGGAGTCGATTTTGCGCTACCGCATCGCCGATAAGTACACCGAGAGAGTGACCGACGGTTTGGAATGGAGTTACGGCATCGCTCGCGATGACTTTGGCCGACTTTACGTCAGCACCGCCATCGGCCGCAAGCTCTTTGCCATTCCGCGTCCGGGCGCCAAACCGGTTCTGCTCGCACAGGGCTTTGAAACCGCCTACGGAATCTGTGTCGACCCGAACGGCAAGCGAGTCCTGGTCGCCGACCTCGACGGCGACACTTTGCACGAAGTGGCCATCAACATCCCCGGCTACGAGGTCGATGGAACTCCGCTGCCCCTCCAAACCGCCGTCGCCTTTCCCGATTTGAAGTGGACTGGCTGGGAGCCGGAGACCAAGTCGGGCAAGCCGAATCCGCTTCGCCCGCTCGTGCTGACGCATGCGGGCGACGAGTCCAATCGCGTCTTCGTCGCCACGGAGCAGGGCGTGATTCACGTTTTCCCGAACGATCAAAAGGCGACCAAGACGGAAGTCTTCCTCGACATCACCGACCGCGTCAGCTATCGCGACGATCAGAACGAGGAGGGCTTTCTCGGGCTTTGCTTCCACCCGAGGTACAAGGAAACCGGCGAGTTTTTCGTGTTCTACACGCCCAAGAAGACGAAAAACACCAACGTGGTGTCGCGCTTTCGCGTGAGCAAGGACGATCCGAACAAGGCCGATCCGGCTTCGGAGGAAGAGATCATGCGCTTCACCAAGCCGTTCTGGAACCACGACGGCGGGACGATCTGTTTTGGTCCCGACGGCTATCTCTACGTCACGCACGGCGACGGCGGAGCGGCCAACGATCCTTACGACAACGGCCAGAACCTCAGCAGCTTGCTTGGGAAGATCCATCGCATTGATGTCGATCACAAGGATGAGGGGAAGAACTACGCCATTCCGAAAGACAATCCCTTCGTCGGGCGCAAGGACGCCAAGCCGGAGATTTGGGCTTACGGGTTGCGAAATGTTTGGCGCATGGCGTTCGACCGCAAGACCGGCAAACTCTGGGCCGGCGATGTCGGTCAGAACCTGTGGGAAGAAATCGACATCATCGAGAAAGGCGGAAACTACGGCTGGAACCGCCGCGAAGGGCTGCACCCATTCGGCGCCAAGGGAACC
Source organism: Gemmataceae bacterium (assembly GCA_041495645.1). Lineage (GTDB taxonomy): Bacteria > Planctomycetota > Planctomycetia > Gemmatales > Gemmataceae > JBGQCZ01. The sequence continues at coordinate 8,402 of JBGQCZ010000174.1, forward strand.
GGGCCGAAGAAGGAATTCATCGATCCTATCTGGGAATATCACCACGACGTGGGCAAGTCGATCACCGGCGGCGGAATCTATCGCGGTCCGCGTCTGGCCGAACTCGACGGCAGTTACATTTATGGCGACTACGTGAGCATGAAGATTTGGGCACTGAAATACAACGAGTCCAAGGCCCGCGTGGTCGCGAACCGCCCGATCAAGGATCCCGCCCAGCCGATTTTCTCGTTCGGCGAAGACGAGAAAGGCGAAATGTACATGCTCTGCCCGGCGACGACGGGCAAGGGCATCTACTGGTTTGTCAAGCAGTAAGTTTAACCGCGACGCGGAGTCTTGGGGGCGGGG
>JBGQCZ010000175.1:0-8720 GCA_041495645.1 Gemmataceae bacterium
AGTTGTTTGGCCAGCGCGTGGACGGGTTGCAAACCTTGGTCGGGTGACGCGCTGGCGTACGAGAGCGAAAGGATCGTATCGCGATTGAAGACGCGGCGGGCGGCGCGGCAGAAGGTGACGAGTTGTGAAAGATGATTGCCGTGGAACTTATCGACGCTCAGTCCGAGCTTGCCGCTGAAACCGGTGTCCGAAAGTTCTTGCAGAATCGCGGTCAGCTGCGCTGCGCTTTCGAACCACACGCCGTTGGTCATGATCTTGTCGAAGCGATAGTCCAACTCAACGGCTCGGCGGCATAGTGCGATCAGGAACTCCGGGTACAGAAACGGCTCGCCGCCGGTGAAGCCGACGACTTCGATTCCAAATTCCCGTGCGTCTTCCAGAAATCGCAGAGCCACCGAAATCGGCAGGCGGTCGGGCCATTCGATGGGCACGCAGCAGTGCGGGCAGGTGAGATTGCACTGGTAGGTGCCGGAGAATGAGATGTAGTCGGGCCGGAAGGTCCGCGGGCGGGCACGGGGTGAGTTGCAATCGCGGGTGGGTCGTCGCATCGCGGGCCTTCGCTTTACCATCAAGTTACAGTTCCGGCCGCCTGAATGCACTACCGGCGATACACTATCTGTTAAGCGATACCGCACCGGTCGTCATTGCAACAGACGGCTTCCGGGGCGGGATTCGCCAAGTGCGCCAACTTTCGGACGCCTTGACTCGTCCGTTAAGTGGTGATTGCGCTTGTGAATTGGCAAGGCCGATGCGACAATTCGCTATAAGGTCTTGCAGTTTGATGCCGGCCCGGAACCTTATTCGGGGATCCTACCGATGACCAGGAATCGCCGTGTATTCGTGGCACTTGCGACGCTCGGATTGCTCGCGGGCCTGGCGCTGTCTCCCTCCGCGCTGCTTGCCCAAAGAAAACAACCGATACCCATTCAGCCCACCGGGGAGGCCGTCGACGAACAGACCTTCGACGGGCTCAGCATTCCCAAGGATCGCGAGGCCACCGGCATCATCGCGGCCGCCAAGGAATACGTCATCAAGAAGGATTGGGACACTGTGGCCCGCAGCCTCCAGTTCCTCCTCGAAAAACCAGAAGACAGCTTCTTCGAGGTCAAGCGCAAGCGCGACACCAAAGAATACACCACGCGCATCAGCATTCGTATCGAGGCCAATCGCCTCATCGGCGAACTGCCGGTCGAAGGGTTGGAGATTTACCGGCAGAAGTATGGTCAAAAGGCCATGCAGATGTTGCAGGAAGGCATCGACAAGAACGACCCGAATGTCATCTCGATGGTCGCGCTTCGCTATCGCCACACGGAAGCGGGCACCAAGGCCATTCACTTGCTCGGCAACTACTTCCTCGATCGCGGCAACTATCAGATGGCGTCGGGCAAGTTCCAGGAATTGCTGGAACTGCTGGAGCACGAGAAGCCCGAAGTGAAGAAAGAGATCGCACCGAAGGTGTTTTTCAAAGCCGCGCTGGCCTACCAGCGATTCGGCGACCGGGCCATGGCCGAAAAGCTCTGGAAGCAAGTGATCGATTTGACCGGCGACAAGGGCCTGACTTACGGCACCCAAACCTTCACTGTGGAACAACTGCGGAAAGAATTCGAGCGCAATGCGCAGGTCGGCGCGAAGACGATCGCCAGTTGGATGATGGTTCGCGGCGACGCCAGCCGCACGGCTCAAACCATCGGCGGCGTGCCGTTCCTCGAAGCGCGCTGGCAGCAATCGATGTTCATCCCCAACAAGGAACGGGAAAAAGAGGCGGATGCCTTGCCGTGGCTGAAAACGGCAGAATGGGTCCAGGAAAAAGTGAAAAACGCCATGGACCTGATGGAGCGGAGCAACAATCAGAAGCGGGCCGCGTTGCCAGGCTTCTTCCCGGTGGCCGCGGCGAATCGCGTCATTTTCCGCACCTACGACGGCGTCTACGCCTTTTTCATTCGCGACGACGCGGCGATGGGTGTGAAGGCGGGCGAGATTGCCTGGGCGCAGCCCACCGACGGATCGCTGCACCAAATGGGCAGCGATCAGGGCGGCAACCGCGGGCAATTCGAAGGCTGGTGGACCCACTTTACGGGCGCGAACGGCATGATGGGAATGCCGAACATCGTTTACGAGAACTCGGCCGTCGGCACGCTCAGTCACGACAACCAGTTGGCCTACTACGTCGATGATCTTGCGGTTCCGCCGCATCCCAATCTCACGATGTACGGTTTCCAAAACGGCGCTTCGCCGTTCGGCACCTTTACCGACAAGGTGCTTTACAATTCTCTTCGCGCCGTGAATCTAGAGACCGGGTCATTGGTTTGGGAAATTGGCGGGCGCAAGCAAGGCAGCAAGTTTCCGGTCATTCAAAATCCGAATATGGGTCGCCCCGTTCCCGTCGGACCTGACGGCAAGCCGATCGTCGTGAAGCCCAAGGAAGAAGAAATCAAACCGATCGTGCCGCCCAAGGACGTTCCGCAAAGAGCGGACTTCGTCAACGCGGCCGATGAATTGCTCGACACGTTTTTCCTTGGCCCGCCGTTGCCCATCGGCGGCAAGATTTACGTCTTGGTCGAGTACAACGGGGAAATCCAGCTTTGCTGCATCAACCCCCGGCGCGAGCAAAAGTGCAAGATCGCCGAGGGCAGCGGACCGGAATTGGTCTGGCGTCAACCGCTCGGCACCGCCAACTACAAGCTCATGCAGGACACGATGCGCCGCATTCAGCCGTGCCATTTGTCTTACAACGACGGCATTTTGATTTGCCCGACCAATGCCGGCGCGATTGTCGCCGTCAATTTGCTGACGCAAAGCCTGGCCTGGGCCTATTCGTATCGAACGGCGGCCTCGCCGGACGCCGCGATGGGCGGCGGCCCGCAGGGAATGGGCATGGGGCCGCGCGGCGGGATGCGCATTCGCGGCGGCGAATACGGCATGCAGGTCAATATGGGCGCCGAGCGCTGGCATCCGGCCCCGCCCGCCATCGTCAACGGCCGTGTGATCTTCACGGCTTACGACAGCGGACACGTGCAATGCCTGAGTCTCCGCGACGGCGAAATGCTTTGGTCCGTCAGCCGTGGACAAAACGACTTGTACATGGCCGGCGTCTATCAAAACAAGGTTTTGATTGTCAGCAAGAATTCGATCCGCGCGCTCGATCTGATGGACGGCGGCAAGGTCGTCTGGGAAAAGCCGATCGGGATGCCTTCCGGCCAGGGCGTGGCGGCGGGCGGGAAGTATTACCTGCCGTGCAAGGTCGGCGCCGATTCGCCCGATCCGCAGATCGTCGAGATCAATATCGATACCGGCGACATGCACGCCACCAAGTCACGCAAGAAAGAGATTCCGGGAAACCTGATCTTCTTCGACGGCGACGTCATTTCGCAAAACGCCTGGAACGTGTCCGCTTATCCGCAGCTTCAGGTGAAGCTGGCCGAAATGAACACCCGGCTGGCCAAGAACCCGAAGGACCCCGCCGGGCTCACCGACCGTGGTGAATTGCACCTGGATAAGGGCGAGTTGTTACTAGCCGTTACCGATCTCAAGACGGCGCTGGATTGCCAGCCCAGTCCGGAGATTCGCGCCCGCGCGCGGCTCAAGCTGTACGACGCACTGACGGAATTCCTGCACCGCGATTTTGCCAAGGGTGAGGAATTCCTCAACACGTACAAGGACCTGTGTTTGAATGAATTGACCGGCGACGAGTTGAATCGCCGCCACTCGAATTACCTCTGTCTGTTGGCCAAGGGCCGAGAGAGCCAGGGCAAACTGATCGATGCCTTCGATGCCTACATGGAATTTGGCCGGCTTAACAAGTCCAAGGAAATGGTGCCGTCGATCGACGACCCCGGCACGCTCGCCCGGCCCGACGTTTGGGCCCGCGGCCGCATCCTGGCCATGATGGCCAAGGCCAAGGCCGAGGACAAGAAACCGCTCGAAGACCGCATCGGCAAGCAATGGGAGACCGTGAAGGCCACCAACAGCATCGACGAGATTCGCTCGTTCGTGGGTGTGTTTGGTTCGATGTTCGCGGCGGGTCAAGACGCCCGGTTGAATCTCGCTGAACGCCTCATGTCCGGCGCCGGCGACGAGGACCTGCGCGAGGCGAAACTGCATCTCATGGTGTTGTCGTATCAAAGCGAAAATCAAGCGCTGGCGGCCCAGGCCACCGAAACGCTGGCGCGACTAATGGTCCGCCAGAAGATTCTCGAAGACGCGCTGCACCACTATCGGCGCTTGGGCAACGAGTTCCGCAACGTCAAGCTGCGCGACGGCAAGACGGGCGGAGACATCTACAACGAAGTGATTACCGACAAGCGCTTCCTCGAATATCTGGAGCCGGCGCGGCAAGCGTGGGCGCCGGGCGAGTTGCGCGGCGAGCAAATCAACAGCACCGCGCACGCCATGGTGCAGTACGCGGGCTTTTCATTCGTGCCCGAAGGCGAACTCCTGCCGATTTTCGACCGCTACCGGCTGGTCATCGACACGCAAAGCCCGTCGGCCAATGGCCTGTGGCAACTTCGTTTCGTCGAGCGCGCCACCGGCAAGGACGTTCAGAAGCACTCGTACCTGAAGCCTAACCCCTATCTGCTGCAAGCCGTGCAAACCCCGAACATGAACAACAACTCGATCAATTCGATGATGCGCTTCGCGCAAGTGCGCGGGCACATCCTCTTGATTACGTTGCAGAACATGGTTTACGCCTTCGATATGTCGGATCAAAAGAAACTCTGGGAATACGACCTATTCGGCAAGGGCAATGCAAATCAAGCACTGCAGCAACAAATAACCGATGCTGACGGCACCATGCGGCTCGTCTATTTCGACGGCACCAAGCTGCGCTTGGGTCAGCTCGGCGTGGTGGAATCGTCGTACGTCTGCCTACCGACCCGCGACGGGCTGGTGGCCCTCGATCCAATCAAAGGCGCCGTTCTGTGGAAGAAGGAAGTACCGACCGGTTCCTATTTGTTCGGTGACGCCGATCACGTGTTCATCGTGGAAAGCACGGACGCGGGCTTGCCGTCCAAGGCGATGGCCATTCGCGCGGCCGATGGGGTGACCGTTAATGTCCCGGATTTCGCCAACCTGTTCCATCCAGCGCGGCGGCTCAAGGTCATGGGCCGGAATATTCTGGCGTTCGACGACGACCCGAAGGGCGGCAAAGTGCTGCGGTTGTACGATCCGCTCGCCGGCAAGGACGAATGGCGCGAGTCGTTCCCCGCCGGCAGCAAGGCCGCACGATCGGTGGACGCGAACCTCACGGCCGTGGTCGAACCGGACGGCACACTTACCGTTTTCGATCTGGCCACTCGCAAGGCAACCATCAAGGTCAAGAACGCCGACGACCGGATTCAGCCCGAGCATTTCACTCCGGCCGAGGAATTGCTCGTTTTGGCCGACCGCGAGCGCTATTACTTGATCCTGAACAAGTCGCCGGAAGCGGGCATGCAGGTCATGCCGTACGTGATTAACGGCATCCGTTCGATTCGCGTTCATGGCCCGCTCTATGCCTTCGACAAGAACTCCGGCTCGCTCGAATGGCGGTGCGACTATCTCGCCAATCAGTTCATGGTCATGGAGCAGTTCGAGGACCTGCCGATTTGCATCTTCGCGGCCTATGCCAACAAGTTCAATCGCAACGGCATGGAGCAACAACAAGCCCGCGTCGAGGCGTACGACAAGAAGACGGGCAAGACGATTCTTCACCGCGACATCCCCGCCACGTCGCAGTTCTACGCCATGAACGCCGACGCTCGCGCCGGCGTGATCGAGTTGCTGCGCTACGATCTGAAGATTCGTTTCGCCCAGAAGGGCAGCGAAAAGGCCGGCGTGGACACCAAGGAAGGCCCAGGAAATGTACCCATCGGACCGGGTGTTGCGCCGCCGGCCCCGCCGCAGATTCGCGGCGGCATTCGCATCATGCCTGCTCAAAGAATTCAGATTCAGGCCGCTCCGGTTCAAGTGATTCCGGCCGCGCCGCCCAAAGTGGATGCGCCCCCGCCAGTGCCGCTGCCGCTTCCACCCAAGGAAAAGCCGAAGGATTGACCGCATCGTTACCGAAAGGAAACACCGATGTTCCGCCTCCTGCCCGCCGTTCTTGTGTTCTCGCTGCTTCTGATTGGTCGGTCGCCCTCGGCCCGGGCGGATGAGTTGTCGGAGCGGGACCGGGTGATGGTGGAACGCGGGCTCGAATTTCTGGCCCGGGTGCAGCACCGCGACGGGCACTGGGAGGCAAACGGCGGACATTACCCGACGGCGATGACCGCGCTGGCGGGCATGGCGATGCTCATGGAAGGAAGCACCATCCGCGAGGGCCGCTACAGCGACCAGGTCCGCCGCGCCGTCGATTGGTTCATGGAGCGCACTTCCCCTTCGGGCATGATCGGCAACTCGAAGCACCCAACCGACATGGAACGCTACATGTACGGGCACGGCTTCGGCATGCTCTTCCTCGCCTGCGCATACGGAGAAGAAGAAGACGCCGACCGGCGAAAGCGACTCGAGAAGCTCCTTACCAAGGCCGTCGAGTTCACGGGCAAAGCGCAAACCAATCGCGGCGGTTGGGGTTATCTTTCGGCCGCGGACGGCACCAACTTTGACGAAGGCTCGGTGACGATCACTCAGCTCCAGGCGCTGCGCGCCGCCAAGAATGCGGGCATCGTCGTGCCCAAGTCGATCATCGACAACGCCGTCAAGTATCTGCACGACTGCACCACCGAGCGCGGCGGCGTGATCTATTCGCTGGCCTACGGGCAACAGGCGTTCAACGGCGCCGAGCGGCCCGCGCTGGGAGCCGCCGCCATTTGCTGTGCTTACTCGGCCGGCGATTACAACTCGAAATACGCCCAGAAGTGGATCAAGTTCAGCCAAGGCGCGATCCCGATCGACAAGACCGGCCGCGATACCTTCCATTGGGAATACACGCACTATTATTACGCTCAGGTGAATTACATGCTGGGCGAAGACGGCTATGCGAAGCTGTTCCCCGGCGATAAGAGCGAGCCGCTGAAGTGGAGCAAATACAAGGAAGTGATCTTCGACTTCCTTCACTCGCGGCAGGCGCAGGACGGAAGCTGGAACATCAGCAACGTCGGCCCGGTCTACACGACGGGATGCGTACTTGGTATGCTTCAGTTAGACAACGCCACCCTCCCCATACACCAGCGGTGATCTCCCTCCGCTACCGGCTTCAGCAGCCCGGCTGCTTGGAAGGCTTGGTTTGTGTTCAAGCGATTTGGGAGCAGCCGGGCTGCTTGGACTCCAGCGGTGATCTGCCCGCCGCCCGGCCTGTGAGTTTCAGGCGGCTCGTTCGTCTGCTCGTTAACTATCTTTGCGTCCACCCAAACCGGAGTCGACGTGATGACTCGGAAATTTCAAACATTGATTTGGCTGGCCGCGCTCGGCCTGCCGATGTCTTTTGCTCATTCGGCACGCGCCGACGAGATTCCGGAAGACGTGCAAAAGTCCATCGAGAAGGGGCTGGATCATCTCGACCGGACTCAGCATCGCGATGGCCATTGGGATGCCAACGGCGGCCAATACCCGGCGACGATGACCGCGCTCGGCGGCATGGTCTACCTGATGGAAGGCAGCACGCTGCGTGAAGGCCGCTTTAGCCAGAACATCCGCCGAGCGGTGGATTGGTTCATGGAACGTGCCCAGCCCAATGGCTTGCTCGGCAATCCTAATAATCCCACCGAAGCGGGCCGCTACATGTACGGGCACGGTTTCGGGTTGTTGTTCCTCGCCTGCGCTTACGGCGAAGAGGAAGATGCTGATCGGCGCAAGCGGCTCGAGAAGATCCTGACCAAGGCCGTGGAGTTTGCCGGCAAGGCGCAGACTGATCGCGGTGGCTGGGGCTATGTTTCGGCGCAAGACGGCAGCAACTTTGACGAAGGCTCGGTCACGATCACGCAATTGCAAGGGTTGCGGGCCGCCAAAAACGCCGGCATCGTCGTGCCCAAGTCGATTATCGACAAGTCGGTCGACTATTTGGGCAAATGCACGACGGATCGCGGCGGCGTGATCTACAGTCTCGCCCACGGCGGCATGGCGGTCAACGGCGGGGAACGCCCGCCGCTTACGGCCGCGGCCATCGCCTGCTCCTTCAGCGCCGGCCAATACGACGGCAAGCTCGCCAAGAAATGGCTGCAATACTGCCGCGATCACATCGGCATCGATGGCCAGCGCCAGGGCCACGACGAGTACCTGCAATACTATTATGGCCAGGCGATGTACATTTTGGGTGAAAACACCTGGGCCAAGTTGTTTCCCGAGGAGAAGGACGCGAGCCGCCACCTCACTTGGGGCAAATACCGCAAGAGCGTGTTCGACAGGATTCTGAAGAGCCAGGCCGCCGACGGAAGCTGGACCGGCGGCTACATCGGCCCGCATTTCGCCACCTGCGTGAATCTCACCCTTCTCCAACTCGACAACGGAACCTTGCCGATTTATCAACGATGAAACCACATTGGCCGCTTGCGGCTTTGCGCTCGGCAACACCGTGAGCGGCTAACTGTTAATGGAGATGATTCGCATCATGGCCGACAAAACAGCTCCGTTGGATGTTTCCACCAAGCCCCTCAGCCAGGATGACATCGCCGCCGGGCTCAAGCTGCGGGAAGCATACGACCAGCTCAAGAAACAACTGGCCCGCGTCATCGTCGGTCAAAACGAAGTCATCGAGGAAATGCTGATTGCGCTGTTTTGTCGCGGTCACTGCATTCTGGAAGGCG
>JBGQCZ010000176.1:0-8696 GCA_041495645.1 Gemmataceae bacterium
AAAAGGTTGATTAGTTGGCGGCTTAGTACAATTCGCGGGCCAAGCGCGAAAGTACCGCACGGACGCCGGAATGTGCGTCGCCGTTACCGAAGCGGTGAAGCGGCAGTGGAAGCGCCTAGCACCTCACTTCTTGTCTTTCCGCACTATTTGATGGCACTGCACACAACTCACGGTGAGTTGGTTGTAAGCGAGCGTCGCGCCTTCGACATTTTTGGCCCGCGATTGGCGCAGGATTTCCCGATTGGCCATTTCGAAGTAGCTCAGTTGCCGCTTGTAGTCGACGTACTCCGGCTTGTCCGCGGCTGCCCATTTCTCCAAGTAGTTCACGATGTTCATGCGCTGGGCGTTGAGTTCGACCGCCTCAAAGTCGCCTTTCGTGAGTCCCGCAAGAATGTTCTGCGAGAGTTCCAGTTTCTGCTTCATCCAGGCGCTGGCCTTTTCGGCGTTCGGGTCAGGCTTCTCATCCGCCGTGGTTGGATGGATGGTTGCCAACAGCAGGCCAGTCGCGACGACGATTGCGATGCGTAACGAACTGTTCATGGTTTCTCCTTGCTCAGCACCGATCGAAGACACTCGATGACGAAATGCACATGCGGCCGTCCATTCGGGCGATCAGAGCGTTGTTAAGCCAAACCCGCTCGTGTTCGTTTTAACTGACCCCGCTTCGCTTCCGCCCTCGGACCATTTCGTTAGTTGCTCTCGGACTTCCGCCGTGACCGTGCCGGCAAGAAACGGAGGGCGAACCAGCGGGTCCTCTTGCAGACGGCCTTAGCCAACTTCTTCTGGCTGGAAAGCCTTTGACGCGAAAAACTCCCGTGCCTTTGCCAGCAATTGGCCCTCGGTGAGGTGATGCCCGTCGACCACGATCGAACCGACGATGTGCCTGGCCACATCCTCGTGATTGTGCTTCAAGTCGGCGAGCAACTGCACCATGGCGCTGCTCTCCCCGGTGCCGTGGCCGAAGATCAGGATTTGGTCGGCGCCGCGTAGCGTGGCGGCGACGGCTTCGTAGAAACTCCTCCGCTCCGGCTTGCGTTTGCCATCGGTTTCTTGGGTGTCGGACCGCAGGTGCCGGCCGAAGCCGTGCGGGTCGTAAGGAACGATCTGCTGCGGAACAGCCTCGTGCATCTCGGTTCAGTTCCGCGCCGAGTACGCCGCGCTGCGGGCCATTAACCGGCGTGCGGACGCCTTCAGCCTGTCACGATCGGCACTTTCGATGGGCCCGTTTGGGCAACCCGACGCGGCTAATCAAGTCCTAGCGTGTCACCAGCGTGTCACCGATTTTTTCTCATTTCCAAAAGACCCTGCCGACTTGATAATTTGACATGTTTTCAGGCTATTCTAAGTGCCCCGTTTAGGACTTGAACCTAAAACCCGCTGATTAAGAGTCAGCTGCTCTGCCAATTGAGCTAACGGGGCTTGCTCGGACTATTGTAACATAGAGGTGGGTTTCGCGCTGACAAGAGCCGGCAAACCAGCGGCTTTTGGGCCTCGTCGTTACTATGGGTCTGACCTGAAAAACAACGTCCTTCACAGGAGTCTGCCGATGTGTCGTGGGTTCGCGCTGGGTTTGTTAGCATTCGGCTGCATGATCGTGGGCGGGGATTTCCTGACCGCCAAGGCACTCGCAATGCGCATGCCGTCGTTGCCGGAGAAAGTGGCGGCGTCCGATACGATTGTCACTGGCAAGGTCGTGGCATTCGAAGAGAAGCTGGTCGAAGTCGAGATCGCGCCGGGCCAGAAGGCGTCGTACAAAGTCGCGAGCATCAAAATCGATGACGCGATCACCGGGGCCAAAGGGTTGACGCACGTGCGTGTCGGGTTCATTCCCGCGCCGCCGATCAACCCGAACGAGCCCGTTCGACCGATCCGCCCCGGTCTTCGCGGCGGGTTTAATGCGTCCGTGGAGGTCGGGCAAGAAGGCTGCTTTTTCCTCGCCAAGTTCGCACCGGGCGATTTCTTGATCGTCCCGCAATTCTGCCAGTTCATCGATAAGAAAGCGGACGGCTTTGAAAAGCAAGTCACGCTGGTCCGCAAAACCATCGCGGTCTTGAACGACCCGCTCAAGGCGTTGAAGGCCAAGGACCAAAGCGGCCGATTCGAAGCCGCCGCCATGTTGCTGCAAAAATACAACGCTTATCCGGCCAAGCGCGGCGGAAAGGTTTCGCGTCAGCCGGTCGGCGCGGAGGAAAGCAAGCTCATTTTGACCGCGCTCATGGAAGCGGATTGGTCCAAGAACGACGACGCGGTGCTGTCGCCGCTGGCGACGTTTCAACGGCTCGGCCTGCAACCGAAAGACGGCTTCCAATACCCGCGCGTTCAGCCCGGGCAGGATTTTAACGCCGTGATGGCCGAAACGGCCAAGAAGTGGCTGAAAGAAAGCGCCGGCACGTATCGCATTCAGCACTGGGCCGAAGAAAAGAAGTGAGCCGCTCGCGGCTTTGCGCCTTATGCCGTCAACATTGCTCGACAGACTGCGCCAAGGTCCGCCGCTGCTCATGGACGGCGCGATGGGTTCCGAGTTGATCCGCGCCGGGCTGCCGCTCGGGCAAAACGGCGCGGATTGGAGCCTCACGAGGCCGGAAGCGGTGCTCGCGATTCATCGCGACTATATCGCCGCCGGGGCCGAGGTTGTCCTAACCAACACATTTCAAGCGAATCCGAGTGAGATTCCAGACTTGGCTTTGTTGTCGCGCATCGGCTCGGCGGCTGTTGAATTGGCGCGAAAGGCCGGCGCCACGTTCGTGCTTGGCGACATCGGTCCGCTTGAGCGTGCCCACGATTTCCGCCATGTTGTGGCCGCGCTGGCTGGGACTGACGGCATTCTGTTGGAAACCTTTTCATCGCCCGGAGTATTGTCTCTTGCCGAGGCGATGCGCGGCCGGCCGGAATCGCGCGATCTTCCCATTCTGGTCTCGCTGACCTTTCGGCACGGGGCGAGCGGTATTGAGACATTCAGCGGGCACGCGCCGGAATGGTTTGCTGAACGAGCACAGGAAGCCGGCATCGATGCGCTCGGAGTCAATTGCGGCCGAGAGATCGGCCTCGCCGATTGCGCATTGATCCTGCGGCGATTTCGGACAAAGTCTTACTTGCCTCTGTTCGCCCGCCCCAACGCCGGCACGCCGGTCGGCGCTGGAACACGATGGGAATATCCGCGTTCGCCCGAGGATTTCGCGGCGGGAGTGGAAGTGTTGGTATCGGCCGGAGCGGCGATGATTGGCGGTTGTTGCGGCACCACGCCGAAACACATCGCCGCGATGCGAATCGCCCTTGATCAAGCGTCGGAGCCCGAAGCGTAAGCGAGGGAATCGCTCCCTCGCTTACGCTTCGGGCTCCGCAGAGTTGTTTCGGCTCAAGCTTTGGCTTCGACAGGAAGCACATTCACGCGCCGGCCGTCGCGATCGAACTTCACCACGCCTTCGACCAGTGCGAAGAGGGTGTCATCCTTGGCGCGTTTTACGCCCTTACCCGGATGGTATTTGGTGCCGCGCTGCCGAATGATGATCGAGCCTGCCAGGACGACTTCGCCGTCGTAGCGCTTCACGCCCAGGAATTGTGGATTGCTGTCGCGCCCGTTGCGCGACGAGCCTTGACCTTTCTTATGAGCCATGTCGAAATACTCCACGACGCCGCACCCGGCGTGCGAAACCAGTGATTCGGAGCGGATTATGATAGCAATCCGTCAAGCGGTTGTCGCGGTCACTTGCTCGGCGGTTTGACGGAATCGGGCCGCTTCAAGTCGACCTCGGCGCTGGACGCGTCGCGGTAAACCCATTTGTACCCGTTCGGTTTGAATTGAATCTCGCTGGAATCGATCTTGGAGCCGTCGCCGCGGCGGTCGAAATCGAGCATCAGCGTCTTGCGGCTGATGGCGCCATCGTCGTCGATGGCCCAGCCGTTGGACAAGCCGGTGACGAACACCCGGAACCCGGCCGTGTTGCGAGCTTTCTCGAACACATCGGTCCAAATGGCGATGCCGCCCACGCGACGCGGCACGGCGTCGGGCTTGGTCGGCGGAATCTCCGTCTTGCGGATCGTGACCGAGTTCAGGAAGTTGTACTTGTCATTTTTGTCTTCATCGCGGCGGATCGCTTCTTGCACTTCGGGCAGCACTTCGTCGTAGTGCTTGGTGTTGTTCTTGGTCAGCAGTTCGAACTCGGGGATGAACGTATGCGCTTCCTTGGTCTCGTTCGTCACCCAATACAGCATGTACCAAACGACTTTCTTGCCGCGGCCCGGGATGGTCACTTCGATCATGCGCGGATCGACAAATTCGAATTTGAGCGTCCAGATATCGCCCTTGTCCTGAACGTTGACGCCGGCTTGCACTTCGCGGGCGTTCGAGAACGGGCGTTGGCCGAAGACGAAGGACTGGACGAGGAGCAAGGCCAACGTTGGCAGAGTCAGCCGGCGAATCGGAGTGGCCATCGGAACCTCTTCCCCAAGCGGCATAATTGGAACAATCCGCAGCGCGGACCGCGCGCATCGCTATCACCACAAATTACTATAACCGCAATCCCACTATTCCGGCAAGAAAAAAGCGGCGCGGCCAGGCACGTCGCGAGCTGGCTGGATCGTTTGGACGGCTCTTTGAGCCAAGTGATAGCCGCTTCTCCAAACAAAATGACACACGGAAATCGTCACATTTCCGACCCGCGCAAGAACCACAAGAGCTCCATAACATATTGCTACTAAGTAATTAAAGACGAAATCAATCGCAACACATTCTGAATTCGTGCTGCATGCGCGCGTCTCCAGGACCGATCGTGTGCTGCCCGCCAATTTGGCAGTAAACGCCTTCGTTACTTCTTCAGGAACTTCGCCCACCATTCCGGGGCGGCGATCGGGACCATCGCTCCCGCATTGGGAGTCGGGAAGATCGTGACCCATTCGAAGCCGTCGTCGCGGAGCAGGTTGAGCCAGCGGCGCGCTTGGCGGCGTTGCTCGGGCGTCAGCTGCCATCGTGGGCCGGGTGCCTTGGCATCCAGCTCGAGGACCAACCGCGCCTCCGCTTCACCTTGCTCAAAGCGCTTCGCCTCTTTGACGTTGATCAGCGCCTGGGCCATGCGGAAGCGCAGGCGCGTCTCGAGCGCCGGGTCGCGCACGTTGATTTGGTCAATCAACTCACGGGCTTCGTTGAAGTTCATTTCGCGCATTTCCGCGATGCGGGCGATCTGTTTCGGGTCGTACTTGCCGTCCGGGCCGGGCCGGAAAAACCGCACGTTGAAAGCCGTGTAGGCCAAGCGCAGCCGAAGCTGTTGCACCAGGGGAATCGCGGAATTGGGATCGAGCTCAACCGCCCGGCGGTTCGGTTTCATCGCCAACTCGAAATTCTCATTCGGCGCCACGTTCCAAATGATCCGCAGCCAGGTCGCGATCTCGCGCCGCGGAGTTTCATCGAACGGATCGGCCTTGACCGCGTCGTCCAGCGGCTTGAGGATCTTATCGACCACGTAGCCGACGGCCGACTCGCCCTTTTTCTTTTGATCCAGACCGGGGGTTGCGGTCGCCGCCCGTTCGAAGACCTTCGGATATTGCCCCGCCGCTCGCCGCGCTTCCGCCATCGCCATCGCCGACTCGAACGCCGGCACGCACGTGATCAGCAGGTAAGTCATCATCGCCAGAAACAAAACCGGCACGGCGGCCAGGCGAACCGCGCGCCGCGGCGCACTTGCCGCTTCCGCCACCGCCGTACCGGATAAGCCGAGGCCGGCCATTACCCAGAACCACTGCGCGACTGCCGGATAAAACACCGTGCTCGATACCAGCGCGAAGAGCAATACCAACACCAGCCCCGCCAGGATCGCCTTTCGCCGTGCCGCCGTCCGCCAGGCGACCGCTTCAAAAAGCGCGAACGACAGGAACCACACCAGCGCCCGGCCCACCGCCGCGACTCCGACCCCGAACACCGATTGCGGCGATTCGCTCGCCGGCAAATCAATCAAGCGCAACAGCAACCCGAGCAGCAAGCCAAACACGCCGCCCAGGTAGAACTCCCACCGCGGCAGCAATTCGCCCGCTTCGTCCGATTGTTCGGGCGTCGGCGAGTCGTCGCGCCGCCGGGCGATTCGCACCAACGTGAATCCGATCGCGACCGCCAACGCGATCACGGCAAGCACGCCGCACGTCGCGAATAACTCAAGGTAGGCATTGCTCGGATCGGACAACAGGTGGCGAAACTCGGCAGGTTGCATACGCGGTGAATGCCGATCGAAATTCCCGGCCCCCACGCCGAGCAAAGGCTGCTCGCCGATCATCTTCACAGCCGACGCCCAACCCGCTTGCGCCCGATCGATCGATACGCCGCCGCGCAGTGCCAACGCCAGGATCGCGATCGCCACGGCCGCGACCGCCATTCCGGCGCGCGAGCGCCAACGTTGATCGCGCAAGCCGAACACCACCAACACCGGTGCCACCAGCAACAAAACCGCGACGAGCGTATCCGAGCGCTCGAATGTGCCGCGGCAAATTCCGCGTACCGGCTCCGGTTGCGGTCCAAGATAGTCGGCTTCGAGCGACGGCGGCGCGGCGGACTCGAATATCGCGTCCGGGTTCGGCAAGTTCGACGCTTCCGCCACGTTCTGATACACGCCATACGCCGCCAGGCTCACCGCCGAGGCCAGCACGGCCGCAAGCAATCCGCCGGCGGAATCGGCCTTCGCATCGGTGTCCGAGCCGAGTTCGCGCGCCAGCACGAAGACGAGCGGCAGCGTGGCCCATTCCCAGAAGATCAACCAGGCGGGATGGTGATAGCAATGCACCGCCGCGCCGCCCAGGCCGACGATGACCGCGACCGCGATCAGCCCGAGCGGAATCAACCCGCGAAACGCCGATCCGCTCGGCGAACGCACCAGCCAAATCGCCCCCGCGAACGCGACGACCATCCACAACAAATTGAGAATGATGCCGGAGACCGCTTCCGGCGAGCGCAGCCGGCCCGGATCCTCACCCGACACCAACGGCCGGGCGACGATCAAGGCCGTGACCGCTCCGAGCAAAACCCGGCGCAGCAACTCGCGACGCGGAAACGCAGCCGGCGCTTCGGCCGGCGCATGTTCTTCCCGATGGCGACGTGACAGGGCCCGCCTCCGTTTCTCGACGACTTGATGGCGAAAGACATCGTACCATACGGAGCGAGATGAGTAAGGGGATTTTCGAATCGGGTGCGTCTCCTTGTTCGATTCGTCTTTTTTTTGCTGGAAACAGCCAACATCTCAAGTCGGGGCGAGTTTACCCATGAGGGGAATTGATCGCTATTGTGTTGATCGCCGATTCAAGATTTCATCGAATCTTTGGTTGACTTCGGGTTAGCTTCGGTTAGCATCAATTCCAATCATTTCGCGTCCCTAGAGAAGGGACGTTGAGTACTCTCGGGATCGCGGTCATGCACTCTCCAGCGCGGCTGCATCTTTGTGCGTTCGTGGCATTGCTCGTCGCGGCTCCGACGCGCGGTCTCGCCTATGACCCAACTCTCGACTTGGAAGTGTTGCGCATAGCCAAGATCAAGCGCGACAACGATTCGCTTACAGCCTTTCTCAGAAGACTTTCTTCCGACGAACAATTATTGTTACGCCGGGATGAGTTCGTTCGTCAGCTCGGCTCAACCAAATTCCAGGAGCGTGAAGACGCGGTGAAGTGTCTCATCGCCCTGCGAGGCGAGGGGGTGCAATCTCTTCAGAAAGCCGCGGAATCCGAAGATGCTGAAACGCGTCGCAACGCGAAACGCTGTCTGGACCAAATTGAAAAAGACGCCAACCCCAACGCGGTCATGGCTGCCGTTCGCTTGCTCGTTCATCGCGCGGCTGAAGGAGCAATTTCAACACTTCTGCACTTTCTGCCAAGCGCGATGAACTACGAAATTGAGGAGGAGATTTGGTTCGGGTTGGATAAGCTCGCGGAGCAAAGCGACTGGAAAAAGGCGGCGCCGGAGCTGGTCGCGGCACTTGGCAATGAACGTGCAGCACGTCGAGCCGTTGCTGCTTGTATCGTCGGGCACCGAGGATCACCCGAGCAACGCGATCGCGTGAATAAATCACTCACCGACTCCGATCCCATTGTGCGGTTGCGGGCGGGCCAAAGTCTTCTAGCGTCGAAGGACAAAGCATCCATTCCGGCCCTCATCGGACTGTTGCTCGGGGCTCCCATAGAAATCGGCTGGCAAGCAGAGGAATTGCTGCGTTACTGCGCCGGTGCGCGATCACCAAGGGAACTCGTTGGCAATGGAGACGTTGCCCAACGACGCGCCTGCCACGATGCCTGGGCGGCTTGGTGGAAGGACAACGGCGAGACGATCAATTTGCGTGCACCGCGGCCGACCCATCAAAGACCGGGCTTGGTGCTGCTTTCTGACGATGACCCGCAAGCGGGCAGACCTTGCCGGGTCTGGCTTACCGGCTGTGACGGCACAGTTCGTTGGGAGCGGACTTGGAAGAAGAACGATATGACTGTGCAGATTCCTCAGTTGGGCGTGGCCGGCTTGTGGAATCAGAATCCTGCACTAACCGAAATGAGAAGTGACCTGATCACGCCCTGTTGGGTCATGCTTCCAAGGCGACGGCACGCCTATCGCACGCGCGACGACCATCTTCTGATCTGCCGAATGGGCCAAGCGGTTGAGTCAGACGCGGAAGGCCGAATCGTGTGGGCGGCTTTTTTCCGGTCGAATACCGAGCGAATCGCGTCCTCATTTTCGC
>JBGQCZ010000177.1:0-8609 GCA_041495645.1 Gemmataceae bacterium
CGTCGTCTCCCAAGGCAATTGCTCCCGGCGGCGCGAGATCGGACAGCGAAATGCGATCGCGTCCGCTATAAGCCTTGTCTGCCATTACCGGACAACCCACGCTGGCGAGATGCACTCGGATCTGATGAGTGCGGCCCGTCTTTGGCTGCACTCGGCAATAACTGAAACCGCGAAACCGCTCGATCACTTCGTAAAAGCTGCAGGCGTCCTTGGCGTCCTCGTCTTCCTCATCATTGGAGATGGCCATTTTCACGCGATCCGAAGGGTGGCGGACGATTGCGGCTTCGATGTAATCGCTATCGCGGTCGAGCACGCCAGCGGTCAGGGCCACGTATTCCTTGAACATCTTGCGCTGCTCGAACATCGCCGCCAATTCGCGATGGGTTCGCTCTTCCTTCGCCACCAGAATTACACCGCTGGTGTCGCGGTCGAGGCGATGGACGATGCCCGGGCGATAATCGCCGTTCACGGCGCTGAGCTCGTTGAAATGGAACTGCAAGGCATTGACCAGCGTGCCGCTCCAATTGCCCTTGGCGGGATGAACCACCATGTTCGCGGGCTTGTTGACCACCGCCATGAATTCGTCCTCGTAGAGGATTTCCAGCGGGATATTCTCGGGCTTGGGCCGGCCGTGGCTTGGCTCGGGAAGGAACACGCGGATCACATCGCCGTTGCGGACCTTGTAGCTGGCCTTGGTGGGCAGTCCGTTCACAGTGACGGCGTCGGCGTCGATTGCCTTGCGGACCAGCGACCGGCTCGTCTCGCTGAGTTGCTGCGCCAGAAACTGATCGAGCCGCAGCGCATCGCCTCGGATGCGGGCGACGAATTCGAGCGGCTCATGATCGCCGGTTTGAGACATGAGATGATCATAACAAGAATCCGCAGAGCGATTACTTGGGAGGATCGGTCTTAGGCTTCGGCGGTTCGGTTTTCGCCGGATCAACCTTGGGCGGATCAGCCTTCGGTGGTTCGGTCTTGGGCGGAGCAGTGCCAGGCGGCGGGGCGAGCGGAGTCATGGGCGTGGTTTTGGCCGGCGGTTCGACGGGCTTGGGCGGCGGGGGCAACGGATCGTTTATTTTGGGTGGCGTGACGAACGGCAATTCGGGCGGCGGCGGCGGTTCGAATTTCGGGAATTCGGACTTCGCGAACCGCTTGTTCAATTCATCGTAAAACAGTTGGATTTTCTGCTTGTTTTCACGAATCGTCTTGGCACGCTCGGCCGCTTCGATGCCTTGCGGCGCTTCCGCGAACTTGGCGGCCATTTCCTGGTAGAGTTCCAAAGCCTTGTCCAGACTTCCGCGGCTTTCGGCCGGATTGTCTTCCTTCGGAATGCCGACGAGCGCTTCTTCGGCCTTGGCGCGCGACAACATCGATTCGCGCAGCAGTTGCTTGTCGTCTGCCGCTTCCTTGACCAATTGATCGTACAGGTCCCGGGCTTTCTGAATGCCGACGATGCCGTCCTTGCGCTGAATTTCCGAACAGAGCTTGTTCAGGCCGCCCTCGGAAAAGCTGATGCGGGCCAATTCGGCTTTTGCGACCCGAGCCACTTCCGTTCCGCGATTCTCTTCGATGATCTTCTCGAATTCCTTTTCCGTGGTCGCCTGCTCGATCTGCCGCCAGACTTCGGCCCGGTTCTTCTGCGACTCACTGGCATAGTAGCGCCAAGCGAAAACCAGCACGCCGACAATAATGACCGCGCCCACCACGACCCAGATGGTCGAGGACGATTTGGCGTCGCCGGCGCCCTTCCACAGCCTATCCAGATGGCTGGCCAACTCGTTTTTCTCGAGTTGTTTGCGTTGTTCGGCTTTCATGCACACGCTCCTGGCCGGCGAGTAACTGATTTCAAGGGTTGATCTTAGGCCGATTGGCCGCTGCGGTCAACGCGAAGTGGCCGACCCAAATCTGGTGGAACCCGGAGCGAGATCATCGACGCTCCGGGTTCGAAGTACCTTATTTCTCCGTTCCCGAGTCGGTCATTTCCATGGTCATGTCCGTCTGCTTCGATTTCATTTCCATCTTGACCATGCCGCCCAATGGCGCGGATTTGGCCAGCCAAATCTTGACCTCACTCTCGAATTTCATGCCATTCACATCAGCCGCAATTTTGTTCTTGACCCATTCGCATTCGTATTTCTTTCCACCTATTTCCAGGGTCTCTTTGCCGCTGTCGACCTTCTCGACTTTGGCGTTCTCGGCGCCAGGCGCGGCCTTGCTTGGGTCGTACGGCTTCGTCAGGTCGATCTTCTGTTCCTGGGGCGGAACGTCGAAGTTCATGAACTTGCCGGTGATTTTGATCGTGACCGACTTGTCGTCCTTGTCGGCGACGGTTTGCTTGAGCGTGCCTTCGATGTTGTTGCCCATCACGCTCGTGGTCATCTTGTAGGCAATCCAATCGCCCTTCTTGGCGTTCTTGTAAGGGTGTTCCTTGTCCTCGGCGCGGGCCGCGAGCGGCACAAGGACCAGGGCCAACACGAGCGCGAGTTTCCGAAACGACATCACTGGCTCCTAAGAGGTGGCGGCGAACCGCCGAACAAGGGAAATCGATCACCGGTTACAATTGCACTTCCGGCAACTGATCGGGTGCGGGCATTTCATTCAATCGCTTGAGGACACTCGTGGCCAGGGCCAAATACGCCGTGGCGACTGGTGAATCCGGGTGCTTGCGGACGATCGGTTCGCCGGCGTCGCCGCAGGCCGACACCTTCGGGTCGATCGGGATTTCGCCCAGGAATGGCACTCCGCATTCGCTGGCAAGTTTCTGCCCGCCGCCATGACTAAAGATCTCATACCGCTTGCCGTCGTCGCCCACGAAATAGCTCATGTTCTCCACGGTGCCCAGCACCGGTACGCGCATTTCACCGAACATGTTGAGCGCCTTGCGCGCGTCAATCAGGCTCACATCTTGCGGCGTAGTGACGATGATCGCCCCCGACACGACGACCGCTTGGCACAGGCTCAACTGGGCGTCGCCCGTGCCGGGCGGCATATCGACGACCAATGCATCGAGATTGCCCCAATTGATTTGGGTCAGAAACCCCGTCACGTACTTCGCGACCATCGGTCCGCGAAACAACACGCCTTTGCCCGCGTCCGGCAGAAAACCCATCGACATCAGCTTCAGTCCGTACTTCTCGACTGGAAAAGCGGTGGTTTGCGGGTCCATCAATCCCAGGCCCACCATCATCGGCACGCTCGGGCCATAGATATCGGCGTCCATCAGGCCGACGCGCTGGCCGTGTTGTTGCAACGCCAACGCGAGATTGACGGCGACGGTCGATTTGCCGACCCCGCCCTTGCCGCTCGCCACGGCGATCAGATGCTTGACGCCGGGAAGGACAACCTTCTGCGGTCCGGCTCCGTGCGGATGCATGGTGCAATACTCCAGATGCTCGATCAAACTTGCGGCTTGCAAAGTTGCCGCAGAATCTCGAGTTTGTAAATCCCCGTGTCGTGCCCGTCGTTCCAGACGATCTGATACGCATAGGCCCCGCGAGCCGGCATCGCCACGGGCACGGGCGCACCAGCCTCTACCTCGACTTGGCTCAGAATGCGCAACGGGTTGGGCGGTTGCTGGCGCCTTTCGTTGCAACTCGCACACGGGCAGGCGTCGCGCAGCTCGCGGAGAGAAACAAACCCCTTGAACCCGTCGCTCCACTCGATGAAGAGCCGGTCGCTTTCGCGGCGCAACAGGGTCGGTCGAAGTTCGGCCATGTCCATATTCTAGGAACTCGTTCCGTCCTGAATTGGAATGTTCGGGCCGGGCGCTTGGATCACAGCCTTGACGGAACCAAACTAAATCAAACTTTTTGCCGTCGTCATGCAGTGCGCACTCTGGACATAAACCTTTGTCGAAACAGAACTTGCCACACTCCCCCGATGCCCTCAAAAACTTTGCACTGTTCGCGGGCATCGTCGTCGCCAAGGCTCGACGAGCGCCGCCGGTTGCCGCTCGCCCGCCATGCAACCCCCACAATCTCGATTCCGACAGTGCCATTCTCAACCCCCCTCTGGTAGTGTCTCAGGTTGTGGTGCAGCCGTCTCGGCTGCACGTGCAGGCGAGACGGCTGCACCACAAACTCGTCAAACTGATACACAACCCCCCTCTACCGTGCTTGACACATCGATAGTGACACCATGTATACTATACGCGTACCGGGCGTGTCGCGCCCAGCCTAGCTGCACTTTCGGCCGGGTCGCGTGGCCGGGCTCATTTCTCGGAGGTTGCCATGAAGATCCAATCGCCGCGGACGCGGCAGGACCTGGAGATCGCGGCCGAGTTACGCGCTGCCGGCGCAAGTTGGGACACCGTCGCCGCCCAACTTCACCGCCAGCCGACGCTGCTCGCTCGCTGGGCCAGGTTTTATGTCGATGAATGGCAGCGAATGCTCGCCGAGGCGGAACAACGCCAGGCCCGGCAGGTGAATGCTGAATCGCGCGCGGCCCTTCGAAGTCTGCTGCGCAGCAAGGAACTGAAGACCCGCTTGGACGCCG
Organism: Gemmataceae bacterium; assembly: GCA_041495645.1. Classification (GTDB taxonomy): domain Bacteria; phylum Planctomycetota; class Planctomycetia; order Gemmatales; family Gemmataceae; genus JBGQCZ01. The sequence goes on from JBGQCZ010000177.1 coordinate 4,495, forward strand.
CCGACAACCTGACGCGGCAACTGCTTGACGAAAAAAAAGAGACCTACGAGGTTCCCGCCGATCTTTTCTCCAACCCCGCCGCTCTAAACGCCTACGTCGAAAAATTGAGCGAAGATGAACTCGATCGATTTATCAAGGAAACCCTCGACAAGAACGGCATCCGCCATGCCGCCGCGGAGGGCGGGGAGAAAAACAATTGAAGAAGTGCATTTCGCCGCGCTCTCCGCGCCCTCTTCGGTGAATTCGCGCCTCTTCGGTATGGCCGCGAACGCACATCCGATGGTAGAATCAAATTGTCCCGCGAACGAGTGCACCTGAAATGGACACGAACTTGGCTGCGTCGCTGCTGGAAGTCGGCCCCGGAGTTTCAGACTATTCGACTGACCGGACGCCGGCGGTCTGCGATGTGGCCGCGTTCTGTGAGAGGCACGGGCTAACCGAATTCCTCGCGACATCGATCCGTTTGGCCGAGCAAATCTTCGAGCCGATTTCATTGACCAAGGAAGTGGCTCAGGATTATGAAACCGATGACCAATGGATTGTCGTAAGAATATCGGTGCGCGGCTCGGCCGAATGCGTGCTCGCGGCCAAGAAACGGTACACGGCCGAATGGGTTGCGGCGGCTCCTTGGCCGCAACGGCATCAAATCAGGCTTTCCTACAACATCGATTCGCCCGATGGACCCATTCCAATTCCTCCTGTTGGCTGAGTGGTTGCTGAAGGAACAAGCGCATCCAGCGGGTTGCCGCAGCGCCGTCAGCCGAGCCTATTACGCGGCGCATCATTGCCTCAAGGATTTCGTCGAGGCCGCCGGAGTCAGCTACAACGAATTCACCGCAGAGGGCGCGGAGAGCGCGGAGAAAAACAATTGAAGAAGTGCATTTCTCTGCGCTCTCCGCGCCCTCTGCGGTGAATTCTCCGCGGTTGAATCGGACCGAAAAACCAATGCTACGGAGGGGGTCGCCAAGAGATGGGCTGTCGAATCCTGCACCACAAGATGGAAGGGTGTAACCAGGTTCTTTGGGGGCCGGGGCGGACAACAGCGTTTTTTCCCTGGACGTATGAAAACAGCCGCCCAGCAACCCCCAAAGAATCTGGTTACACCCAGATGGAAAGATCAAGTCGCCGCGACGGATTCGACGCCGAGCTGCCAGCATGCCCAGCGCGCCCACCCACTCCGTATGAACCGCGTTGAGAATACTACTCAAGCGAGATCATCGATTCCGACCAAAGTCGTTACAGGATAAATAGTTGCCCTCTTCGCGGTGCCGCGCAGCGCGCGTAATGACTGACACCGATTTCTCTTCCAATCGACCGCGACCAGTGCTGCAAGAATCGACGCCAGTCACCACGATGGTGGGCGTCAATGGTGTCAGTCGTTTGTCGCGTTTTGTTTCGGGGCGCCCCCTCCGGCGGGAACTGGCCCTTCCTTGGGAGTGTCGATCAGCTTGTCCGGAATCTTGGCCTTTTTGTTGGAGTCTCCGCAGCCGATCGCCGACATGGCGGTCAGAAGGCACAAGGCGCTCACGGCAATGGCGAGAACTCTGCGCATAAGGATCTCTTTTCGCTAGGGTCGTCAGAGAAGTCATGTCATCAGGAGGACCCGCAGTGCGGATCCTCCCTGGGCGCCCAGCCGGCAATTAGTTCTGCAGCATGCTCGTGTCGGGGTTTGTGCCATCCTTGAAGCCGGCGAGCGATTGAAATGCCCACCAGCCCGCACTGGGCGTGGTTCCCGTCGCGCCCGTTGCCGCGTTCCGAGCAGCGCTGTCGGCATGCCGCAGGCCACGGACCGAGCCGTCGCCGAAACAGAACTGCACGATGCCGGTATGACGGCTGCTGAAGCCGGCCCAGTTGACGGCCGTTGCCGAGCCCGCCGGACCATTACACAGACCACGGAATGTAGCCATGGCGCCGGTGCCCATCCAGGTCCATTGGAAATCGCGAACTCCGGGATCGCTGCCGCCCAGGCCTTCGCCGAACATCAGCGTGTTGCTGGCGCCGTCCGTCACGGTGAGATTCACCAGCTTGAGTTTGGAGCGGTTGGTGAAGATACCCGTGTACGGTTGATAGTTGGCGCCGAGAGCTGCCGGCGCGGCAATCGATCCATCATTCCAGCCTGGGCCCGCCACCCCGGTGTAATTGGTCTTTCCCAGGGTAAATTCAAGGTAGAAGTAGTACATGACGGCTCCTTCCGCGCCCGCTGGCGGGCCTGAGTCATAGCTGTGCATACAGGCGGCGGAACCGACGGAGACGTCACCAGGATTGGCGGAGTCCGACGGGCAGATGAGCATCGGAATGGAACTGTGCGCCATGGTCCAGTCCGGGTTGGTCGACCACCAGTTCCCCATGTAGGAAAGGTCGTTCATCGTCCTGAGCTGCCTGTAGATGTTATCTTGTTCGTAATACGGCAGCAGGTAAGCGAGCGAGCCCGTCCACTTCGGGTTGCCCGCATCGAGGTTGCCCGGCAGCGGGTAATGAATGTTGGGGCTCGGGCCGTGGTAGCCGGGAGGCAGCACTCCGTTGGCGCTTTCATAGTTGTGTGCGGCGAGCCCGATCTGCTTGAGGTTGTTGCTGCATTTAATGCGGGCCGCGGCTTCGCGGATCTTTTGCACCGCGGGCAAGAGCAGCCCGATTAGGATCGCGATGATCGCGATCACCACCAGTAGCTCGATCAACGTGAACGCTGACCTGCGTTTGCGAGAGTTCATGACAGGCTCCAAAAAATGAAAAACGGACGAGGAACAACGCCTGAAAGCCAGCTGCCAATCAGGCGCAGGAAAGTTGATGCAGAAGAGGTAGATCGGAGAAGGATAAGAATCGATACGGCAACCGCCAATTTGGCGGTCATGTGCCCGGCGAAGTCTCTCTCCGAGTTGGAAGAGATGATAACCCGATGAGATTTCCGAAACAAGGTTTTTTTTGAAATTATTTCCAAATTTCTGTATCGTCCGCACGCCGCGGTTGGGCTTTCGCTTTTTATGGTCGTGACCGAAATGAGGTCGGAATCAAGGCCAACTGTCTCACATATCCGTGCGCCCTCAGTTGAGAGGGGCTGAGCAGCCGGCCGCGCAGAAAAAGCGCGGAGAAATCTGTGTCAGATAAACCTGTGTCAGATAAACCTGTGTCAGATAAATAGGGCCAATTTCTCCGCTGTCCTCGCATACGACGGGTGGAATCATGAACGGTCCGTTGGACGCATGGTTATTGCGCCATGCGGATCATGCGCTGGGCTGGATCCTGACCATAATATTCGCGCAGAACCTGAAACAGCAACGGATGGCGGCGCTGCATCGGCGCGGGTTGAGTGAAAAAGCATTCCGTGGCCACGGCAAAGAACTCGGGTGGATCGGCAGCGCCGTATGAATCGAGGACGGTGGCCTTGCCTTTCTGCGAATCGCGGACGAGTTTGTCGTATTCCGCGGTCATGATGCCGTGCCATTTCGCCTGCTGTTCGCGATTCTTCAGCGGCGGCGTTCCGTTGGCCAGGCCGTCCAAGAAATCAAGCTGGTGGGCAAACTCGTGGAGGACCAGATTGCGGCCGCTCGTGAAATCGCGGCTCTCCGCGACGACCGCGTCCCAGGCGAGGATCACGGGGCCGCGATACCATGCTTGTCCCAAAATTCCGTGTCCCCGCTCGTCGATCAGACCCTCCCGGTCGGGAACGCGATAGGCAGAAGGATAAACCAGCACCGACAGGACCCGGCTGAAATAGTCGTGCTCCATTCCCAACAGCAACAGGCACGCTTGCGCCGCGATAGTGACCTTGATTTGATCGGTCATCGTCAGGCCGCCGCAGCCTTCCCAGTTCTTTTCGGCGACAAATACCCGCAGGTCGTCGCGCAAGCAATTCTGCTCGTCCGCGGTCAGCAAGGGATAAGCGGCCACATTGTTCAAGTGGGCCGACCAATCAGCCGGAAATGGCTTGGCAAGAAGGCGACGACGGCGGTAGTTCTTGAGCCAGGAAAAAAGCATGAGCAATCGACTCGTTCCAGACAGCCATCGTGAATGCTCGTCCGGCTTGAATTGACAGAAGATGTTCTGCGTGGCCGGGGCTGACTTCGAAGCCCCGGTTCGCAGTCTGAGGCAAGCCGGGGCTTCGAAGACTCAGCCCCGGC
>JBGQCZ010000178.1:0-8602 GCA_041495645.1 Gemmataceae bacterium
GATGGGAAAAGCCTGGCAGTCTCGTTGCCCGATGGTTCGACTCGGCTCCTCAATTCGGCGGGCCGAGAGCTTCGCCGTCTTCCTGCCTCTCAGCAAATGAACGCCGTAAGTTTTTCACCAGACGGAAAAGCACTGATCACTGGCGGAAATCAGATTGAATCGTGGAAAGTGGATAGCGCCGAACCAATCGCCGTGCTAAGCCAAGCGAGAAATCCAATCCTGGCTCTTTCGGTGTCACCGGATGGCAAGACGGTTGCGCTCGCCGACGACGCCAACCGTTTGCGATTGGTCGAAATTGCCACCGGCAAGGTATTTTTCAACGGTGAGTTCTCCTGCCGGGGCGGCATCGCGTTTTCGCCTCTTGGAAAAATCCTCGCCGTGGCGTCGGGCGACAACTCCATCGGTCTTTGGGATGTCGCCGCACTGAGGACCTCGGAAAAACCTCTCCGTTCTGACCCGGTGGCGCGATTCCATTGCAAAGGCAAGGTTAGCGACCTTGCCTTCGCGCCAGACGGGAAGCGCCTGGCCACGGTGGAGGACGCTGCGTTCTGCCGCATTTACGACGTCTCCTCGAAACAAGCGACCGTTACCGTCAGGCCGTCCAGTCGCAGAGTTTACGCGGTGGCCTTTTCCCCTGACGGGAAACTCCTGGCTACGACAGGCGATCAGCCGATGTTTCGCCATTGGGAGCCAAAAGAACAAACATCCCAATCCGTTGGCCTTTGGGACTCGTTCACCGGCAAGGCATTGGCAATCAGCGAGGATCTGGGGCAATTGGCCCATACCGTCGCTTTTCATCCCAGCGGAAAATCCCTGGCAGCAGTCCATTTGCCAGTCGTCGCCAAGACCCCGCTTTCAGGTTCAGACATCGACTTCAATCACCAGCGGCTCCCAGTGGAAGATCGCATGGAGACGATCCGCATTTGGAATGGCGGTTTCGCGCGCGAGTTGATCCGATTCGAGGATCCCGTCCAGCGCAAGATTGCCGAGCAAGCAGGCGGTTGGGTTTCCGGGCGGTCCCGAGCGGTCGCGGTGGCGATTTCGCCAGATGGCTGGCTACTTGCCGTTCCCGGACCTGGCGGCATTGTCCTCTTTGAAACTGCCTCGGGCCTGCCACGTCTTCGTTTGAAGGGACATTTGCAGGAGATTACCGCACTCTCGTTCACGCCAGACGGAAAAACCCTTGTTTCGACCAGCCATGATTCAACGCTGTTGGTCTGGGACGTGACCGGGCTGCGAACCGGCACAAAGCTGCCGGGCAATAGCGAGGAACTTTGTGCTGCTCTGGCCGATGTCAACGTCGAGAAAGCTGGTCGAGCGGTTTTTGCAATGGCCGATGCACCAGCGGAATCATTGAATTGGTTCCGCCAGCGCCTTCGACCTGTTTCCGTGAGCCAGGAGGGCTTACAGAAACTGGTGGCAGATTTGGAACATCCGAAGTTCGCGATCCGGGAGCAGGCAATGCGAGAATTGGCGGCGCTGGGGCCGGTCGCCGAAACGACCTTGGAAAAAAAACTCCAAGCCAACCCCTCTCTGGAAGTGTCAACCCGCATCAAGAAGCTGCTTACGGGCATTCACTCAACGAGACCGCCGCCAGATCAACTTCGAGCCATTCGCTCGGTCGAAGTTCTCGAACGGATTGGATCTAATGAAGCCGTTGACTTACTTCGGCGATTGGCTGCCGGCTCCGAAGGGGCCTATTTGACAAGTCACGCCGGGGATGCTCTGGATCGATTGAATCACCGAAAAAGCCAATGAAGTTCACCCACCAGAGTCCGGCATAAAACAGTCTCAAACCACCTCGTCGTCGCAGCACGACTTTCACTGGTGGCCGAACGCAGCAATGAGGATCACCACCAATGAACGGTGAGTCCGTTTCACCTGCGGCCATTGAAGATGCTCGCCGACGAATCGTCGGTGCGGCCATTCGCACCCCTCTGGTTCGGCTGAACAGTCTCGATGCCCCTGCGGACATCTACTTGAAGCTGGAGAATCTCCAGCCGATTGGTTCGTTCAAGATTCGGGGCGCGGCGAATGCGGTTTCCTACCTGTCCCACGACCAACTCCAGCGCGGTCTGCTGACAGCTTCCGCGGGAAACATGGCGCAAGGAGTTGCTTGGCAGGCGCGCAAATTGGGCATTCCCTGCAGCGTCCATTTCTCGGTGTTGGCCGCTTTTTGCAGCCTGTTCGAGCCGCACGACCTCTTGACCAAGCCGCTCGGCTTCGCGTCGAACGGTTTTCTCTTCGTTACGCGATGCTTCGAGTTGATCCGAAAGTTCCTTTGACTGAGTCAAGAGACGAGCATCTAGCTCACGACGATCACGACCAGCTTTTTCAAGCTGCTCGACAAGGGAGCGGCTGGCGTCCTGTTGGGTGACGAGTTGCGCCTGCAGATCTTTCGCTTGGCCGAATTGCCTCACCTCCTCGGCCTGACGTCGATGCGCCAGCATTTGCTCAAGAGTATTGCGCATCCATACCCCAAACGCCGTGGGCGTCGGGAAGGAGGCATCTGCCACCCGGTCCAGGACCAGTCGGTCGGTAGCGTGCCCAAGCGCCACAACGGTCGGGGTTGGCGACGACGCCACTGCTTCAATTACTGCGTCGTCGTCCAGCGCGCCGACGTCCTGGCCGCCGCCGCGGATCACGGCAATCAGATTGGCTCCGCATGACGAGCGAACGGCATCGGCCACTTCGGACGGCTCAGTAATTCGAACCCGCCGAACTTCAAGCTCGAAGTGCTCCTCGTGCCCGGCGAGTTGGGATAGAACGTCATCGATCGCGACCGATGTGACACCAGTAATGACCGCTATTCGTGGACGCTCGACCAGGAAAGCGGCCACGGGCTTGCGCTTCACACGGCTGGCCGCGTCGGACCATCTCTCTTCGAGTTCCGCCCTTGAGGCGATCTTTGCCCCACCCGCCTGGCGAATGCTATCGACTCGGAACTCGGGATAGATCTTCCCAAATTGCGTGCGGAGGCTCAGCAGACCTGTGACTGCGGCCTCGGCACCCCATTCGACCAATTCCAGGAGATCCTCTGCTATCGTCGCTTGAATCATCTCGCGCGTGTGGATTGGGTCTCTCAGTTCGAAGTAAACCATGCCCGCGTAAGATCGCCGCGACGATGACGGCCTTATCGGTACTGCTCGAATCGTGATCGGTTCTTGGCCGGTATTGGCGGCGAAGCTCAATCTCGCAGCCAACATTACGAAGACAGATGAAACGGAGAGCGGGGTCGTGGGGCTCCCGTCCGAGGCAACTTGGTCCCCCGGCAAGTCATCAGAATTAGCAAGGCTCGTCATCGCCTTTTCCTGACTCCGAATCAGCTTCGTGTCGCGAGCAAATCGCGCATTCGGCAAGCACCATGGCGGCCAGATAGCATTGAATGTTGTGAGAGTGGAGCGAGCCTGCAGGGAAGGATCAGCCGTCCTAACATGCTACGAACGCCCTGCAACGGTGCAGGCAAGTCGATTGTGCGCGAGGCGCGCCAAGTCCGCAAGCAAAATCGGATTCCGATTCTCTGCCCGGTGCGTCCAACGCGGAGCCGCAGACGACCATTGAGCAAGCTGAACTGGAACACTCGGAATTCGACGGGTCGTGTTTTCAAAACTAGTTTTGAAACCGTTGCCGCTCTGCATTACGATCGTCGCGAGTGGAATTCGCTCGCCAGACACCGCGCCGATTTTGAAATCTGAATGAAGCACGATCTGGTTGACGGCTCTGCTTCATTTTTTCTTCAAATCGCGGAAAAGCGGCGCCTCCGCCAGGGTGAACAGCACGACCTCCTCGCCGCTCGTCGTACTGATGTCATGGTGCAGGCTCAATACCTCGACGCCGGTGGCCTCCTCTACCATTTCCTCCATGAGTGGCCGAGCCGTTTCCATCAGTTGGGTCCGGACTTGCTTGAGCAGGTCTCTGCCCTTCTCGGCTTCGAGCGATTTTACCAGTTGCTGTTCGGCCGCGGTCAATACACCCTTGAGCCGCACGAGCAGCAGGTCCCCGATCAAATGAGCGTGGATGTCCTTCGGGCCGCGGCCCATGTATTCCTGTTCGAAGCGGGTCATCCCCTCGCAGATGGCCGCTTCGATTTCTCCTTGTGATCTCATCCGAACCTCGAATTTGTCCTCAATGCGGCCGGGAACGGCGTCTTGAACGGAATTTGGGTGGCAAAGTGGTGACGCCCACGATCCCGGGCGGCATTGAACCATTTTAGCAATTGCGGACGCAGGTCCATTGCTGCCCTTTCCAGAAACACTGGGCTCCAGGGTAACACTGGACTCAATGCCTGGCGCCCGGCAGCCAAGCCTTGGCGTTCGACCACAGGAATGTTACAACCGACTCGCCTCGACACTCGTCGTTTGTTTGGAGCTTCTAATTCCAAAATCGATGGGGAGGATCGATGATGACGTGGTGCCGCGGAAATTGTGCAACAGCGTTATTGGTCGGCCTGTTCGCCGTGCCGTGCCGTGCTGGCGAAGTGGGGGACTATCTCACCAAGGATGGCAAACTGAAGGAAGCGATCACGGTGAAAACTGGTGGAATCGAGTTTTTGGCTCCCCCCGGCGAGGTCTGGATTATCGAGCCGTCGGGCGATTGGACCGAGAAATTCACTGAGGCCAAGGGCAAGCTCAGTGCCAAGCAGTTGGCTGCCTTGGCCCAGCACCTCGTGACCCAAGACTTCAACTCCCTCCCCAAAACGCAGGGCTACGAGTCAAAGGACTCCAGCGGTGCCAGCCGCGCCGGCTACCAGTACGTCGTGATCGCATTCGGCAAGAAGGAGGCCGCGTTCAACACCAAAATGGGGGAATCAGCGGCCGATTACCTGCCGAAACCGGGCGATCCGAAAGCCGCAGCGTGGTCAAGATTTATTGCGTTGGAACTGGTTTTGGCCGAAATGCTCCCCAAGTCCGTACTCAGGGAAAAGCAAGGGAAATAAGCGTCGGGTCACTGAGTGTTGAGGGAACGGTCGTAGATGAAAAAGAGAATCGGCGTCGTTACTCCTGCTCCCGAGTGATCGTTCCGTTGCTGCCGCGCTCGATTACCGGCCCGGCCGAACGGCAAACCGCCAGTTCTCGTCGAAGAATCCGGCGCGCACCACTTCTCCCGACGGCACCTTCAGCACCGCCCAATCGCCCAGCCGTGGGAAGAGCAGGTAGTTCAGTGACGCCAATTCCTTCTCGCCGAAGGAGTGGCCGCTGTTCAGCACTACGTAACGGCCCGCCGACAGCGGGTTCGGTTGGATCAAGAGCGCAGCGTGGTCGGCCGCGGCGTACTTCGCGCCGCCGAATTCGAGTTCTTCTTTCGTCCACGTGAGCGGCAACTTCGGAAGCACCTTCACAATCCAACGATTGCTGCCGGGGTCACCGAACAGAATCAGGTTGCAGCGACGCACGTCGTCCTCGGTCACGTCGGTGTCATCCTTGACCAGCAGGTCCCCTCGGAAGTAGCGATCCCATTCGCGGGCGAATCGTTTCAGGCTTGCATCGGCCCACGCTTGCACTGCCGGATTCCACGGCTTGCCGGTCCCGCGCACGCACAAGAAGGGGGTCGCGAAAGCGTCGTCGATCGGCCCCTGCACGCCGGGCCGCTTGCCGTCGAGATTCACGCATTCCAGTTCACCAAGGTAGGTCCACTTGCCGTCTCGCTTGGCAATCACGGTCTGACGTTTCGGGATCGGCCCGTTTTTGACCGGCAGCGCGATTTCCTGACCACCGACGCGCAGCTTTGGCGCTGGTCCCTGCAACACTGGCGGCAGGATGGCGAAGCGCGTGATGTTTTTCGGCTCGGCCACCGCGACCGAGCCATCGTCGCTGACCGTCGCCTCCAGTTCCGCCCGTGCGTAATGCTCGCCAAGACCCAGAATTTGGAGCCAATGGCAACGGTTGTATTTCAGGGTCCAGGTGACGAAGCGCAGGTGCTTCGGGGCGTGGTCAATCCCCTTTGCCGCATAATCGCCGATGCGGCGCATCTGCTCCTTATGGGTGACCGGTTCGATGACGTGGCCGGTGCCGGGCGAGATCAAGTTGACCATCTTGAGCCCTTCGCGCTCCATCGCCTTGCCCATGAGCACGTGCGCCTGGAAGAACACGTCCTTGTCACCCATGCAGGCGATCGCCGGGACGACGCCGGCGTTGGCGGCGTAGTCGATCGAATCGAGCATGTGTAGCGCCTTCTCCTGGTGCGGCGGCAATTCGCCCACCTTGACGAAGTTCGCCAGCGGCGTGCGCGAGAACTCGTGCGTATCGACGTAGCCGCAGTACGGCCCTAGAGCGACGAAGCGGTCCGGGTGCTTCAGGCCCAGGTGCCAGGTCCCGCTGGCACCCATCGACATCCCGCGCAGCACAATCCGATCGCGGTCGATGTTGTAATTCCGGCACACGAACTCGATTGCCTCGAACACGTCGGTTTCGCCTGCCCAGCGGTAGCAGTTCTCGACGCGGCCCAGCGGGTGCAGTTCAATGTAATTCACGTCTGGCGCGGACTTCGCTTCGCCATCGCCCTCGTCCAAGCGGCTCATGAAGCGAAGCTCGCTCATCCCTACCGGCTTGCTGCTGCCGTGTAACACGACGTCGAGTCGCATTGGCTTCGAGGGCTCGTAGCCGGCTGGGACGATGAGGCCGAATGGCTGCACGGAGCCGTCCACCGCGGAAACGTAACCGCGGACCAGCTTGCCCTTACGGTTCGCCCAGGGCGTGCGGTCGGCTTCAAGCGCCGCGACTCGCTCCCGGCCGCGCTCCAGCGCCTTCGTCAGCAATGTGGTATCGGCCGGAGTCAACGTCTCATCGTGCCGTAGCGCCCATGCCAGCCCTTTGGCGAACACGGCCGCGTCGGCGTACAGGTCCGGCTTCGAGCGCAATTTCGCCAGGCGCTCCTCTAGTTTCTTGCAGTCCTGTTCCAACTGGACGGGCGGCTCGGCAGAATCAGCAAAATGGGCAACGAGCAGCAAGACGAACAGCGGGGCGAGACGGAGGACCGTCACGGGAGAACTCCGAAAATGAATTGAAAAAAGGCCCGGGGGCGGTCCGGGTTACGGCAGAAGCATGATGCACGACGGGCTCGGCTGGCTGACCGGGGCGCCGGCCGATTTCAATCCGCCGGTTTTCGGGTCGATCTTGAACACCGCCACGTTGTTCCCCGGCATGTTCGCGCACAGAAGCCATTGCCCGTCCGCCGTGATCGCCAGGTTCTGCGGCCCTTTTCCCAGACTCGTTTCGATGGCGACCAGCGACAGCCGCCCGTCCTCCCCGATCCGGTAGGCCGCGATGCTGTCGTGCCCGCGATTGGTCCCGTACAGGAATCGCCCGTCCGGCGTGATCTTGAGGTCGGCACAGTAGCTGGCGCCCTTGAACTCCTTGGGCAGTAGTCAGCGAGGGGAATCTTCTCATCGACCCGCATGGCGTAGATCAGCTTTCCGTGCCCGGCGCTTTCGGCCTTCACGCCGCCAGTTCCGGCGATCCAGTCTTCCTCCTCGGCCATCTCGACGATGTTGCACTTCTTCGAGCCGTATTTGCACTTCACCAGGGTGCAGAAGCCGCCGAATGGGTTGGGTGCGAAGCCGTGGTCGTGATCGACGACGTAGGAATAGAGCTTGGGCATACGGACAACTCCTCATGAGGCTTCGAGGGGTTCGGCGGCACGCGAAGCGTGTGGCGCTTGGGCGAAGGCAGACCCTCACGACGGTCGGCTACGGAACCCAGCCGGGCGACGCGGCGGCCTTCTTCACCCAGTCACTGAGGCCTCATCCAGATCAAGTCCTTCCTTCCCTCCGGGTCGACGAACGCCAAGCAGAACTTGAACCCAGCCCAGAACATGAAGCCGAAGTGGTGGACACCACCTACGCAGATGTAGCGGTAGTTGAACACGTCCGGGGCGATCGACACGGGTTTTACGTGTTCAAGGATTAGTCGGTACAGAGGCTGAAGATCCTCGATCTTCTCGACCAGTTCACAATGCTTGCAGGGCAGCTTAGGCAGGAATCTGCCATGCTCCCTGAAGTAGATACACTGGGAGATCTTTGAGGCGACTTTCTGGACGCGGACGCGATTCACGCTGAACCGTCGGATGTTTGGCGGAAGGAGCATCCCACCGGGAGTCTCAGATTCCATCTCGCTGAGCAACCACTTGATCATGGAGGCGGTCTGAGGGTTCCTTCGTCGCTCACGCAGGTCATCCAGCAGTACATTGCCCATCTCGGAGTTCTCGTTGATGACGAGCGGCATGAGGAAGTGGTAGAAGTACTCCTCATCCAAGCGGTACTTCTCATTGCATTTCCGGTGAGATGGCACGGTCCAGAATGGATCCTTGATCGTCGGCCTCAGCTTCTTCGGGTAAAAGAGCTTGGGCGGGACGTGTTCGACAGTCTCGTCCTGCTTCAGGACTTCGTCACCACATAGAGCACATATCTTCACGGGAACCTCCCCAGAGGACAGACAGCGTGCGTAGAGGTTCATGACCGTTAGGGCGCGCGGTTGCTCATGTATAAAGGGTCATCGGCAACAATCCTAACGCCCTGTGAAATTCCCAATCAACTTCCGCGGCAAGTTCTACGCACCTTGCGTAGGTAGGAAGCAGGTTCGAGTTGGTGAACGGCTCACGGAGAGCA